>JAFLCY010000075.1 GCA_017303485.1 Rhodobacterales bacterium | reverse complement strand
CCCCGGGCGGGCGGGCACCGGTTGCCCCGGCCACCATCCTGTCGGAACTGTCCGAGATGGCCGACCATGCGCTGCAGGGCCAGCCCGCCGGTCACGATCTGCGTGGGTTGCGGGTCATGGTGGCGACCAGCGATGTGCATGAACATGGCAAGATGCTGGTCGAGGAAATCCTCCGCCGCCTTGGGGTCACCGTTCTGGACGGTGGCGTGTCGACCGATCCCGCCATCCTGGCCGAACGGGTGCGCCGGGATCGGCCCGACGCCGTGGCGATCAGCACCTACAACGGCATCGCATTGCGCTATTTTCAGGCGCTGCGGGCGGCAGGCGTTGACATTCCGGTCCTGATCGGCGGGCGGTTGAACCAGATTCCCGAAGGCTCGAACTCCAGCCTGCCGGTCGATGTGGGCGACGAACTCGCCCAAGCCGGCGCGCGTGTCTGTCGCGCCGCCGCCGATCTTGCCCCCGCGCTGGCTGCCCTTGCGGCAGCTGGTCGCTAGGAGCAGGCCAACGCCATGCCCCGGATCAGGAAACCTGGGCTTGGATTTATCCCGGCTTTGTCTAAGCTGGGGTCATGACGGCCTTGCGGGGTCATTTCCAGATGAATTGCAACGTACCTTTGCTCAACCGCCGCATTTTGCGGCTGCACGCCGAGAATGCGGCCTTCGTCGCGGCTCAACTCCGGTTGGGGCAGGACGGACCGAACTTCCGCCTGGTCGAACTCTTCGATCTGGAATCCCGCCTGGGCGGGCATCTTGATGCATTGGTCCTCGGGCGCGATGCGGGGCTGGAACTGGCGCTGGAAAACCTGGCCATCGCGGCCGAATACGGCGAGATCTTCACCGCCTTCCACCTGTTCCTGCATGCCCGGCCCGATCAGAGCCTGGCCGATCTTGCCCCGCCCGAGGTGCTGGTCTGGGATCTGGTCGCCGCACTGGGGGCGGCCGCGGCCTGGTGCGCGCCGACCCTCATGGCCGCGCGGATGCGGGACTGGATCAGCGGCCGCGATCCGATGGCCGCCTGGATCGCGCTGGATGTCTGCGGGCGGCGCAGGATCGACCCGAAGGGGCATCTGGGCGCGCTCTTGTCCCACCGCGATCCCCGCGTGGCCGCCCGTGCCATGCAGCTTGCCGGTGAACTGGGCCGGGCCGATCTTGCTCCCGACCTTGCCCGGCTGGCCGATGGTGGCGACCCCGGGCTGCGCTTCTGGGCTGCCTGGGCTGCGGCGCTTCTGGGTGACCGGCGGACGGCACCGGCGATCCTCTCCGCGCATGTGACAGCCGCGACACCGGCCCCGCAGGCCCGCATGGTGGCCGAGCTTTTGCCGCTGGTTCTGGATGACCGGGCCGCCCGCAGCGCCATCGCGCGGCTGATGTCCGACCGGCTGACCGAACGCTGGGGCATCCTCGCGACCGGGGCGCTGGGTGCGGCGGACACGCTCGACTGGCTGTTGCGGCAGATGGCCGAACCCGTGCTGTCACGCATCGCCGGGGCCGCCTTCTGCCGCATCACCGGCGCCCGGCTCAGCGCGGAATCGCTGGAGCTGGCGGAATTCCCTGACGATCCCGACGACCCCGTGGTTGCCGCCTCGCCGCAGGAAAGCTTCATCGAGGCCAAGCTTTACTGGCCCGACCCGGAAAAGCTCGCCCGCTGGCTGGCGCCCAACCGCGCCCGCTTCGTGGCGCAGACCCGCTACCTTCTGGGGGTTGCCGCCTGGACGATCCAGCCACCCATCGAGGCGACCGCGACCTACCAGCTTGACCAGCGCGCTGTCGCTATGGAGCTTGCCACCCGCGCACCCGAGGCGGCCCTGCCGAACTGGCATGGGGCGGTGGTGCCCCAGTCCCGGGGGTTCACCCGCAAATGGTAGGGCTGGCGCGACAAGGGGGGCGGACATGAGGCTGGAGAACACCACGCCCTTCGCCGCGAACTTCACCCTCGCGCTCGACAAGCAGGGGCATGAGGTGATCGTGCTGGTGGTCCGCGCCACCTTCACGCTCTCCGACACGCGCGGAACGCCAACTCTGGTTGCACCGGAACAGTTGCCGCTGATCGAGGCCGATGTGTTCGGCCCCGATCCCGCCTGGGACGCGCCGGTCTTCGAGACCGACTTCGCCCATTTCCGCCCGCGCTGCGACGTGCTGGCCCATGCCCGCGCCCATGCGCCCCGGGGCGAGCCTGCAACCATGGTGGATGTGGGCATCCGCCTTGGAGCATGGGCGAAGAAGTTCACCGCCCATGGCAGCCGCATCTGGCTGCGCGGGGCGGCAGGCCACACGCCCTCCGAGAAGCGCCCCTTCCTGGTGCAGGACATCGGCTATGACCACGCCTATGGCGGCATCGACCCCGAGGCCGAAGACCCCGCCTTGGCCAAGACCTTCCCGGAAAACCCCGCTGGCCTCGGCTACTATCCGAATTCGGTCAACCGCGAGGGCAAGCCGCTGGCCCAGACCTCGGAATTCGGTCTGGACGCGGTCTCGCCCGATGGCGGTGTCGCGCCCATGGCCTTCGGGCCCCTGGGCCGCACCTGGCTTCCCCGCCGGCAATATGCCGGAACCTATGACGAGGTCTGGCTCGACAACCGGGTGCCGCTTCTGCCGATGGATTTCGACGACCGCTATTTCCAGGCCTCGGCCCCCGACCAGCAGATCCCCTATCCCACCGGGGGCGAGCCGGTGGAACTCGTCAACCTCTCGCCCGGCGGCCGCCTGTCGGGCGAAATTCCCCGCACCCAGATCGTCGTGACCTTCGAAAGGAAGTCCGGCCGCATCACCCAGCGCATCGCCAACCTCGACACCGTCCTCTTCCTGCCCGAGGCCGCCCGCATGTGCCTGACCTGGCGCACCCGCATCACCGCCGAGCGTGACCTCTTTGAATTCGCCCGCGCCATCGTCGTCGAACGCCCGCTTGACGGCGCGACCCATTGGCCCGGCGGCGTGAAAGGCGGACCCAATGGCTGAGCAGACGAAAGGCATCGCCCCGGGCCTCTCGGTCATCGGCTACGGCATCTGGTCGGCGCTTGGTCCCGACGGCCCCTCGACCATCGCCGGCATCCGCGGCCAGATCATCGGCTCCGACACCGGCAACCTCTGGGATCCGACCATCGGCGCGAACCTGAACTGCTTCCGCGTCGCCGCGCATCAGTGGTGGGAGGGGCCAAGCTTCCTGCCCGACCTTGCCACCCCGCCGATCGAGGAATGCCTCGCGCAAGTCGCCACCCTGACCGAAAGACTCCGCCGCCCGGCAGGCGAAATCCCGATCCTCGTCACCGTCGCCCCCCCAGACCGCGCGGGCCGCCCTGGCGATCTCGAGGCGACAATGCTCGCCGGACTTGCCCGCAAACTTGGCCGCCCCCTGCCTCCGGGCTCGGGCGTCATCGGCGGCGGCCGCTCCGGCCTGCCGCATCTTCTGGCCACCGCAGCCCGCCAGTCCAGCCAATATCCGCTGCAGATCCTGGTTGGCGTCGAAAGCCTGCTGCGGCAGGTGATCGTCGAGCACTACATCGGCAAGACCCGCCTCCTCTGTGGCACCAACACCTCGGGCTTCACTGTTGGAGAGGCCGCCTCGGCGATCCTCGTCGCGCGAACCGGCAGCACCGGGGGGCCGGAACTGGCGATCACCGGCATGGGCACCGGCGTCGAGCCAAGTCGCGATGGCGGCAACCGCGAGCAGGCGGTGACGGGCGAAGGCCTGACCCAGGCGATCCGCGCGGCGCTGGCGGTGACGGGGATTCCATTCTATGATTTCCCGGCATTGATTGGCGACCTGAACGGCGAGCATTTCAAGTTCAAGGAGCAGATGATGGCCCAGATGCGCCTTGACCGCGCGCCGCCCGAAGGCCACTCCCGCCGCCCGCGCGGCTATGTTGAACACTGGAACCTGATCGAATACGCCGGAGAGATCGGCGCCGCCCTGATGCCCGCCCAATTGGCCTGGGCCTTCGAAATGGGTCGCGCGGGCCTTCTGCCCCAGAACCGTGCCCTTTGCTTCGCGGGTGAAGACGACGGCCGCAGGGTGGCGCTGACGGCGGAGATGCGGGCATGAGCGTCTTCGCCAATGGGCTGGAGGTTTCGGGCAAGGCGACGCCCAACAAGACCATCGCCGCGATGCCCGACGTCTGCATGTCGCCCCCGCCTCCGCCTGCGGGTCCGGTGCCGATCCCCTATCCCCTGACCGGGATGGCCTCGGACACCACCGACGGCTGCACCAGCGTCTTCGTAAAGGGCAAGGAGGCGGGGAAGAAGAACGCCAGCAAATATTCCAAGACCACCGGAGACGAGCCCGCCACCAACAGCTTCGGCGCGGGGGTCGTGACGCACAAGATCACCGGTCCGCTGAAATTCGCGGCCTATTCCTTCGACGTAATCTTCGAGGGCGGCGGGGCCGAGCGCTTCACCGACATGACCACGCAGAACCACATGAATGCGGGGAATGCATCGCTTGGGGTCAGCGCCGCGCAGGCTGCAGCCCTGGTCGCAGGCGAAAGCAATGTATGCGCAGGCCTAAAAAAATCGAACCAGTCGACGCGCCAGAGCATGCGGCAGAACAAGTCGAAGGCGGTGCAGGAAGCGGGGCGGCTTGACGGCAACGCGACCGTGACAACCGCGCAATATACCCCGCCCGGCGGGCCACCTCAGGTGATCCGTGCCTGTTCGCGCGCATTGAAGACCCTGTTCAACTCGGGCTTCGCGCGCGGCATGACATCCAAGGAAAAGCAGAAGCGTCGCCGCAAGCCACCGAACGCACATCAAGTGAATTCAAATGCCTGTGGCGACCACACCTACAAGAGCGGCTTCCAGAGGCCTCACACCAGCCACACCGAAGCGCGGATCATCGAGGACATTTTCCGCTCCAATCCTGCCGGTGGTGGGAAGCTGGTTCTCGGAATCGACTGGCCCGGTGGTCCTGCTGCTGGCGCGACCCGTCAATCCCCCTGTTCAAATTGCAAGGATCTGATCTGCGCCGCAATGGAATGTATGGACATCAAGATTTGTGACGCCACCAATCAAGCGAAGAAGCCGAAATGTCCCTAGTCGCATCCCTCCTGACGACCCGCTTCATCCCGGAAGATCTAGGCGCACAGCCGCTCGATTTCGAATGGAAGGCGGCCGAATATTATATCGGTCCCGTCGAAGAGATCACGCCCTTCATAAAGTGGCTCGGCAACAAGACGACTTGCGGCGTCCAGTCCATCTGTTCCGGTGTGATGTTATGGGGCGCAAGACGCCTGGAAGCGCATGTTCCCACTCAGCACAATTTTGAGCTGGCGCTGGCGGGCTTCGCTGGGCAGACGAACCGATTTCTCGTCGATGTGCAGGCCGGCCCGATGCAGAAGGTGCCGGAAGGCCCCAAGGCACTGGCTGCCATGGTTGCGATGAACACCCAGCTGCGTCGCGCGCTCGATATGGACGAATGGTGGATCAACTACTTCCAGCCAGTCATGGAACTTTCGCATTTGGTGCATCTGGCACGGCACATCATCCACGCCTCGCACCGCGAGGTATTTGACTCCTGGTTGGCCGAGGTAGTCGGTCGGGTCGACCAGATTGCTCCGAAGCCGAAGACCCCTGAGCCGGATATCGATGACTTCCGGGATCTTTCCGCCTTCGCAGATTACATTGCACCGCACCGTGGGCTGCCTCTACCGCCTGACATCCTGGACACGACCGAGCCTTTCCGAGCGGAGGGAGCTGAAGCTAGAGCCGTCGAAGCAGCCAACGCAATCCGCCTGACGCCGAACCGCTACCTAAGGACCGAGGCCGAAATTGCCGTCCTGGCAGCAGACAGTGGAGAGCAGCCGTGATCCCGTCCTTCGCGGCATCTGCGCGGTTTGACAGGGACTGGCCAAACTTTGCCTGGGATGAATGGGACATAGAACCTTACTATGCCAATCATGACCCGGCGCAGCTCGCTCGTTTGTCGCTACTGTCCGGCAACGCCAACCATGCGCTGATGTGCGCCTGCGGCTATTGGATCGTCGAGCGGTTCCGTCGTCTTGATCTCTCAAGGGAAGCCGAGGATTTCCTGGATGTCGCAGCGGTAAGTACCTACGAAGCGCCCGCCTACGAGTACTTCGAGATCGACGACGAGGACTGGCGTGGCCCGATCCGCGGCCCGTTGGCGTTGATGATCACCATCTCGGTCGATGCCCTTTATTGTCTGGCGGAAGACCCGGAACCTGCAGTCCGGGCATGCTACATGTACAATCTTTGTCGTCATGTCCTGTCGCCCGACGATGAGTTCCTGACCTGGTTCGAAGCTTCGGTCCGTCGCCTCGAAAGATCCCATCGGATCGTGCAGGCCCCACTTGCCATGCCAAGTCCGGATCTTGTGATGGGCCTTGCTGTGCCGGTGTCCGCCTTCGAACCCAGGCTTGCATATTCCGCCGATGAGGAGCAGCGCGCGTTCGCGCTCGCCCGTCAGCACGTCAACCCATCCAACCCGTTCCTCGTGGACTTCTGATACCGCCAGAATCCGGGTTGCCAAGATATTTACAAACCGTTACCGCCCGCACCCAACCCCTTGATTCCACTCACCCCACAAACCTGTCCACGCGCGGACACGCACCCTCAATTCAACTGAACCGACGCCCCCTGCACCCGGTTCGGCCCCTCCGAGCGGCTCAGCACCTGGGTTCCCCGGATCGTCACCCGCCCGTCTGCCGTCAGGTGGATGCTCGCCTTCCCGCACCTCAGCGTCACCTCTCGCCGGGCCTCCAGCACCAGCTTCTCGCCGTCTGCCTCGACCTCCGGCACCGGGGGTTGGATCAGCCCCAGGATCAGCGGCTCGTCGTCCATCATCGTGACCGCCGCCAGCCGTCCCACTGACGATTCCGGCACCGGGACCAGCGAGGCAGCGACGAGGGGTGTCTCGCCCAGGGTCGGGATCAGCACCTGCGCACGGCCGTCCGGGCCGATGCCTGTGATCTCGGCGCGGTAGACGCCCTGCAGGCCGA
Source organism: Rhodobacterales bacterium (assembly GCA_017303485.1). GTDB lineage: Bacteria > Pseudomonadota > Alphaproteobacteria > Rhodobacterales > Rhodobacteraceae > Tabrizicola. Next base: position 13,248 of record JAFLCY010000075.1, on the reverse strand, counting down.
GGAAGGTTCCGTCATGCATCGCCTCTCTCCCTATTCGAAGGCATAGGCGAACCCGGCGTCCGAGCCCGTCACCGTCACCCGCGTCAATTCCGCCCCCTCCAGTTTCCGGTTCAGCACCTGGCGGGACAGTTCTGGCAGGAGGGTGTTGGTCAGGATCGCGTCGATCATCCGGCCGCCACTTTCGATCTCCGTACAGCGGGCCTTGATCGTGTCCATCACCCCTTCACCGATCACCAGCTCCGCCCCATGCCCCGCCTCCAGCCGCCGGGCGATGCCGCGCAGCTTGTGGCCGGCGATGGCCTCGATCATCTGGTCGGAGAGCGGGTAGTAGGGGATCGTCACCACCCGGCCCAGAAGGGCGGCGGGGAAGACCTTCAGCAAGGGGGCGCGAAGACTGGCAGTCAGCTCCTCAAGGTCGGCACCGGACTTGCCGTCCTCGGTCATCGCCATGATCTCTTCCGACCCGACGTTGGAGGTCAAGAGGATCAGCGTGTTTTTGAAGTCGATCCGGCGGCCCTCGCTGTCGTCCATCATCCCCTTGTCGAAGACCTGAAAAAAGATTTCATGCACGTCCGGGTGAGCTTTCTCCACCTCATCCAGCAGGATCACCGAATAGGGACGGCGGCGGACAGCTTCGGTCAGGATGCCGCCCTTGCCGTAGCCGACATAACCGGGCGGCGCGCCTTTCAGGGTGGAGACGGTATGCGCCTCCTGGAACTCGGACATGTTGATCGAGATCAGGTTCTGCTCGCCGCCATACAGCGTCTCGGCCAGCGCCAAGGCAGTCTCGGTCTTGCCGACGCCCGAGGGGCCGCAGAGCATGAAGACGCCGATTGGTTTCTCGGGCGCGCCAAGACCGGCGTAGGAGGTCTGGATGCGGTTCGAGATCATGCCCATCGCGTGATCCTGGCCGACCACCCGCTCCGACAGCGTCCCCGCCAGCTGCAAGGCGCGCTCGGTCTGGCTGGCGAGCATCCGGCCCATCGGGATGCCGGTCCAGTCCTGCACGATGGCACCGACGGCAAGCCGGTCGACGGCGGGAAGGATCAGCGGGCGTTCGCCCTGGGCTTCGGCAAGGGCGGCCATCTTGGCGCGCAGGGTCGCAAGCATTTCGGCGCGGGCTTCGGGAGTAAGGGCTTTGGGCTCGGCGGTGTCTTCGGTCGCTTCGGGAGGGGTTTCGCCCGTGGCCCCGGTGTCATCCACCGGCTGCCCGGCCCCGCGCAGGGTGGCGCGCAGCGAGAGGACCTCATCCACCAGCGCCTTTTCGGCTTCCCACCGGACCTTTGCGGCGTCAAGTTCGGTGGTGGCTTTCGCAATCGAAGCTTCCACCTCGGACTTCCGCTCGCCCACATCGATGCCGATGGCTTCCTCGCGGCTGATGATGCCCTGCTCCACCTCCAGCGAGGAGAGACGGCGCTCGATGTCCTCCACCTCTGCCGGTGTCGCGTGCTGCGAGACGGCGACGCGGGCGCAGGCGGTGTCCAGAAGGCTGATCGCCTTGTCGGGAAGCTGGCGCGAGGGGATGTAGCGGTGCGAGAGCGTCACCGCCGCCTCGATCGCCTCGTCCAGAATCTCGACCTTGTGGTGCTTTTCCAAGACCCCGGCCACGCCGCGCAACATGCGGACGGCGGCGTCCTCGGCGGGTTCCTCGACCTTGACCACCTGGAAGCGGCGGGTCAGGGCGGGATCCTTCTCGATATGTTCCTTGTATTCCGACCATGTCGTCGCGGCGACGGTGCGCAATTCGCCCCGGGCCAGCGCCGGTTTCAACAGGTTCGCGGCATCGCCGGTGCCTGCCGCACCCCCCGCCCCGATCAAGGTATGGGCCTCGTCGATGAAGAGGATGATGGGTTTCTCCGAGGACTGCACCTCGTCGATCACCTGTTTCAGGCGCTTCTCGAATTCACCCTTCACGCTGGCCCCGGCCTGCATCAGGCCCACGTCCAGCATGTGCAGGTCGACAGCCTTCAGTTGCGGCGGCACGTCACCGCGCGCGAGCCGCAGGGCGAAGCCCTCGACCACGGCGGTCTTGCCGACCCCGGCCTCTCCCGTGAGGATCGGGTTGTTCTGGCGGCGGCGCATCAGAATGTCGATGATCTGGCGGATTTCCGGGTCGCGGCCGATGACCGGGTCGATCTTCCCGGCCCGCGCCCGTTCGGTCAGGTTCGTGGCGTACTGGTCCAGAGCCGACTTGCCGCCGGGGGCCTGCTTCGCTTTCGGGGCCTCGCCCTCGGGCTTCGCGCCCTCGATAGACTCCGCCAGCAGATCGCCAAGCTGCCCCGCCATGGACGCAGGGTCGATCTTGTCGAACTCCAGGCTGATCTTGAACAGCAGGCCTTCCAGCACAGGAACTTTCAGCGCACCCAGAAGGATATAGGCCGACCGGACGGTATCATCGCCGAACTCCAGGCTGCCGAAGGTCCAGCCCTCCTGGATGGCACGGAAGATATGGTCCGAAAACTCCTCGACCGATCCAGCGCCATGCGGCAGCGCGTCCACCGCGCGGGTGATGTCAGCCGCGAGGCGAGAGGCGTCGATGCCGGCCGATGCGCAGAGGATCTCGAAATCGGACCGAGCCGATTGCGACAGGGCCTCGATGAAATGCACCAGTTCCACATAGGGGTTACCGCGTGTCTTCGCAGCTTGGGCCGCAGCCGAGAACGCCTTCAGACAAACGGGGTTCAGCTTGCCGACAAGCTCTTTCCGCTTGATCGTCTCGGTGCCGCCGCGTGGGGCCATAATCCTTCCCCTCAAGTGATTTGAATATGCTTGCTCATCATCGCGGAAAGACGCAGGCTTTCCGCAAGGTCAGTCTAATCCGGATTTTTTCCCATGGCGAATGTTTTGGTGGCCGTCGCCGGTGGTGATACCCGGACCCCCGGGCGCGTGGAGGGACGGGCATGATCGACCGTCTGCCGGGTGACATTTTCCGTCAGGGCCAGGTCCTGAACCACACCTACGAGATCGAGGGTGTGCTGGGCCGGGGTGGCACGGGCGAGGTCTATCGGGCGCGCAACCAGATTTCCGGCCGGATCGTCGCGATCAAGGCGCTGAACGCGCAGTTCTCCGGCAATGACGACTACATCCAGCTGATGCGCCGCGAAGAGCAGATGCGAGACGTGCTGAACGACGCCGTCGTGCGCTACACCGAATGTTCGCGGACCGAGCAGGGCCATGTGTTCCTGGTCATGGATTTCATCGACGGCCCGTCGATGAACGACGCCATGATGCGCCGCCGTATGGAACCGCGCGAGCTGATGATCATCGCGCATCGGGTGGCCGAGGGGCTGGTCGCGGCGCATGGGCGCGGGATCGTCCATCGGGATCTTTCGCCGGACAACGTGGTCCTGCGCGACGGGGCGGCGGAGAAGGCGACGATCATCGACTTCGGTATTGCCAAGGATACCTCGACCGGGGCGAAGACCATCGTCGGGAACGAATTCGCCGGGAAGTACGAATATGCCGCGCCCGAGCAGCTTGAGGGGCGGGCGGAAAAGCGGTCCGACCTCTACTCGCTTGGGGCCACGCTTCTGGCAGCGTTCCGGGGCCAGGTGCCATTCGGCGGCGCGACACCGGGCGAGATCATCCGCCGCAAGCAGAACCGGTTGGACACCGAGGGCGTTCCAGAACCTCTGAAGGGCCTGGTGGACTGGCTCTCCGCCCCCGCGCTGGCCGAGCGCGCGCCGAGTGCCGAGGCAGTGGTCGACCGGCTGAACCAGGCGCTGAAGCCCATTTCTACGCGTGGGGCACGCGCCGCGACCGTTCCGAACGGGGAAAGGCGGAAAGGACGGGGCGGAACCTACGCGCTGCTGTTCGTCCTGTTGCTGGGCCTGGCCGGTGGCGGCGGCTGGTATGCCGGTCTTTTCGACCAATGGCTGAAGCCGGTTCCCACGGCCTCGCCCTATCGGCTTGCGGCCAGCTTCGGGCCGGACGGCGCCTCGCTGTCCGGCAATGCGCCAGATGTGGAAGCAGCACAACGTCTGGGCCTTGCTTTTACCGCGGCCACCGGGGCCGCCGCGCCCGAGGGGGCGCTGCCCCTGGCCCAAGGCGTGCCGGACGCGCGTTGGGTCGGCAGTGTCGCCGATGTTCTCGGGGTGGTGCAGGGGCTGCCGGAATGGTCGCTTGATGTTTCAGACAACAGCGCCAGCCTGACCGCGCTGGCCGACAACCGCGAACAGGCCGAAGCAAAGCGGGCCGCGGTGGCTGACTGGGCCACGCGGGCGGGGATCAAGGCCACGACCGACGTAAAGATCGGGCCGCGGAACCTGCAGGGCCAGGCGGTGCAGGACATTCTTGCCCCCCTCGCGCTGTGTGGCCCGCTGACCCCCGACAAGGGTCCGCTTCAGGTGTACGAGATGGGCGAGACGGTCGTCATCTCCGGCGCTGTGGATTCGGTCGAGGCGCGGGATGCCGCGCAGGCGGCAGTGGAGGCGAGTGTCGGCGACCGCCCGGTGCGGGTGGATGCGGCGATCCTGAACCCCGATCTCTGTGCCGTCCGCAAGGTGCTGCCGCCGGTCGGAGCGGGCGATGCTGTGATCTGGTTCGGTGACGGCGCGACCGGGGCGGTGAACCTGTCCGGCATCTACCATGCGGGCGAGAACCCGGTGGTCGAAGTGCTGGTGCCGCCGGACATGGCGGGCCTGTCGCTTTGGGTGCTGGTCGTCGACAACACAAACCAGGTGTTCAGTCTCTTGCCGAACGAGAAGCAGGCGGAGCATGAGATTCAGAACATCGGCACCGTGGTCGATGGCGTGCGCCGGGTGCGCGTCTTGCACAGCCTTGAGGATATCAAGGCCAAGCGCGGCCAGTACATGATCACGGTCGATCCCGCCAATTTCGGCAAGTCAGAGATCATCGCAATCCTGTCGAAGACCACGCTTTTCGGCACCCGCTTGCCCGAAACCCTGTCGGTCGGTGGACTGGCCGACGAACTGGAGGCGGAGATCGCCCGAAACCCCGGAAACATCGTTGCGGTTGCAGGCAGGGTCATAGATGCAAGACCTTGACTTTGGGCCGCGAGGTGCAAGACTTGCGCACATAGTATTCGTTTTTCGACCGTATTGACAGAAGGCTTTGGACCGAGATGGACCTTGAACCGTTCCTGGTTCCTGTGGGCAGCGACAATGCCTCGGGATCGGAACTGAGAAACGACCCGCGTTTCCATGCCGTCGAGCGGCTTTTGGAGCCCGCCGCACGCAGCTTCCGGTTGGAAAACATCAAAAGCGGCGGAACCGGCAGCGTGGTGGTCGACTGGTCCGAGGTTCTTTCGGAATCCGAGGCGATGGCCGAAACCGGGCGCGACGTCCGTCTTCTGGTGATCGTGACCCGCGCCCTGGCCAATTCCGAAGGGTTTGCAGGGCTTGAGAGCGGCCTTGGACTTTTGACTCAAACCGTCGAGACATATTGGGACAACGTGCATCCGCTTTTGCGGGAAAGCGCCTCTCCGCGTGAAGCGGCGACGCGCCGGATCAATGCCATGCTTGATCTGGAGAATGCCGACAACGGCCTGCTGTGCGACCTTGAATTCACGGTGGTCCTGAACCCGCGCGGCATCGGGCCGATCACCGGCGGCGACCTGGCAGCGGGCGGGCTGAGCCGCAGCACCGCGCAGACCGAGATGGCCCAGGGCCTTGGCGACAAGGAAACGGCCGAACTCCTGGCCAAGCACGACGCCCGGGTCAACCGGGTGGCCGCGGCCTGCCGGGCCCAGTCCGCCGAGCGCCCCGAAGAGGCGGCCGAGCTGATCCAGTCCATCGAGGGCGCGAAAGCGGCGCTGGCCACGCTGGAGGCGGCGCTGACCGCGCGCGCCGGAGAGAACGGCATCGGCATCAAGTTCGCCAAGCTGGACAAGCTGCTTACCCGCACCCTCGTGCCGCTGAAGGCGGCGCAGGACGGCGCGGGTTCCGATGCCCCGGCAACGGAAGGACCCACCATGGCCGATCCCCCGTCCGCCGCGCCCGCAACCAATGGCGCGCATCCGCCCACGGCCGCCGCCGGGATACCCGGCGCCGTCAACTCGCGCCGCGACGTCGAGAAGTGCCTCGACATGATCATCGACTTCTACGAACGCACCGAGCCCTCCAGCCCGATCCCGCATCTGGCGCGGCGGATGCGGAAGATGGTGCCGATGAATTTCATGCAGTTGATGGAAGAGATCGCCCCAAGCGGGATGAAGGAATTCAAGAACGTCGCCGGAGTGGACGACAAGACGAAACCGGCCGCGCAATAGGCCGCAGAAAAGTCAGGAGAGGTCTGAACCATGGCAAGTGAAAGCAAGGCAAAGGTGATCGAGCGCAACCGAGCGCCGCGCGTGCAGATCGCCTATGACGTCGAACACTACGGCAGCCCGACGACCATCGAACTTCCCTTCGTCATGGGCGTGATGGCTGACCTCGCCGGCAAGTCCGAAACCAAGGAGGCGATGAAGCCGGTCAACGACCGCTCCTTCGTCGAAGTGGATGCCGGACGCTTCGGCAAGTTCATGGAGGCCCTGGCGCCCCGGGTAAAGGCCCGGGTGCCGAACCGCCTGCCCAGCAAGGACGGCGCGGCGGACGAGGAGATGTTCGTCGACCTCAGCTTCAAGAGCATGTCGGACTTCACGCCCGACAAGGTGGCGGAACAGGTTCCGGCCCTGGCCGAGCTTCTGAAGATGCGTCGCCAGCTTGAGGAACTTCTCGGCTACATGGATGGCAAGGTGAACGCCGAAAAGCGGATTGCCCAGCTTCTCCAGAACGAGCCCCTGCTGATGCAGGTCGCCGACGAAGCCACGAAGAAGGAGGGCTGAGCGATGGCCGAACAGGAAAAACAGGCGACTGCCGCAGAAGCCCAGACCCTTGACCTGGGTGAATTCAGCGACCTTCTGGAAAAGGACTTCCGCGTCAAGGAAGACGAGGGCGCAAAGCTTCAGAAGCTGGTCCAGAACCTTGCACTGGCGGCAACCGAACGGTCGGGTACGGCCACGATTTCCGGCAATGCGGTGAAGTCGATCAAGAACCTGATCGCCGGGATCGACAGCCTGCTCACCACCCAGATGAACGAGATCATGCATGCCGAGGAGGTGCGCCAGATGGAGGGCACCTGGCGCGGGCTGCACTATCTGGTGAACAACACCGAAACCGACCAGAAGCTGAAGATCCGGGTGATGAACATCACCAAGAACCAGCTTGCCGACCAGCTGGAGGATTTCGAAGGCCAGATGTGGGACCAGTCGCCCACCTTCAAGAAGCTCTACACCGACGAATATTCGATGTTCGGCGGCGAGCCCTACGGCGCGATCATCGGGGCCTATGAGTTCAGCCACCACCCGCGCGACGTCGGCCTGTTGCGCAGCATGTCGGGCATCTGCGCCAGCGCGCATGCGCCCTTCATTGCGGCGGCGGCGCCGCAGCTGTTCCGGATGGAAAGCTGGCAGGAACTGCCCAACCCGCAGGACCTGCAGCAGATCGTGTCCTCGCCCGACTATGCCAGCTGGCAGTCGCTGCGGGAATCCGAGGATGCGCGTTATATCGGCCTGACCATGCCGCGCGTGCTGGCCCGCCTGCCCTATGGCGCGGCGACGATCCCGGTGAAGGGCTTCGCCTTCGAGGAAGAGATCGACGGCAAGCACGACCATTATGTCTGGATGAACGCGGCCTTCGCGATGGGCGTGAACATCAACCGCAGCCACAAGCTTTACGGCTGGGGCACCCAGATCCGGGGCGTGGAATCCGGTGGCACGGTGATCAACCTTCCGGTCCACAGTTTCCCCACCGACGATGGCTCGGTGGCGATGAAATGCCCCACGGAGATCGCCATCGACGACCGGCGCGAGGCGGAACTGGCGAAGCTCGGCTTCATGCCGATCCTGCACCGCAAGAACACCGACATCGCTGCCTTCATCGGCGCGCACAGTCTGCAGGACGACGAAACCCGCGCGGGCCGGCTGGTCGACCCGGACGCGCAGGCCAACGAACGGTTGTCGGCCAACCTGCCCTACCTGTTCCCGGTCAGCCGTTTCGCGCACTACCTGAAAGCCATCGCGCGCGACAAGGTGGGAACCTACAAGGAACGCGGCGACATGCAGAAATGGCTGTCCGAGTGGATCAACCGCTATGTGCTTGCAAACCCCTCCATGGCCGACGACCGCGCGAAGGCCAAGCGCCCGCTCGCCACTGCCGAAGTGCAGGTGGACAGCGTGGAGGGACGGCCGGGCTATTACAATGCCCGCTTCTACCTGCGCCCGCATTACCAGCTTGAAGGCATCAACGCGAGCCTGCGGCTCGTCTCCGAACTGCCTTCGGTCAAGGGCAAGTAGACCCGCCTGGCGGCGTCACGCAGCATGATTTCGGGGCAGGCCTGACGGGCTGCCTCTCCTGACAGAAAGACCAGAAACTTAGACACGAAAGGGTAAGATTATGGCATTCAGCGGTTATCTGAAAATCGAAGACATCCCTGGCGAGAGCAAGCGCGCCGACCATGAGGACGAGATCGTCATCGCGGCCTTTTCCTGGGGGGTCAGCCGGGCGGCCTTCCGCAACTCGGGCGGGCAGCGTGAAAGCGGGCTGCCGGATATCCAGTCGGTGTCGATCAGCAAGGATTATGACGCCTCGTCACCCTATCTGGCGCTGGCCTGCATCAAGGCCAAGAACCTGGGCGAGGTTGTGCTGACCCTGCGCAAGGACCAGGGCGACGCCCATTCCGACTATCTGACCGTCACCATGACCAATACACTGGTCGAAAACTACCAGACCTCCGGCGGCGGCGGCGGCAACCCGGTCGATAGCATTGTGCTGAGCTTCGATACCATGAAAATCAAGTACATCGCCGACGCCGACGACCTGACGGCCGGTGACGAGCACGAGATCGAATACGACATCCTGGCCGCGAAATGAGGCTTGCCTTCGGGCAGGACTGACAGGTGGCCGAACGGACGGATATGCAGCCATCCCTGCGCGAGGCGGTCCAACCTTCCTTGTGGGACCGCCTCGTGGACGATTTGCCCGGGCTCACGGCCGAGACGGACCGTCGCCGGGCCGAACTGGTTCTGCGCCATGGTGCGGCCCGGATCGAGGCCGTACTGGCCGAAGGCGCGCGCGCGATCGAACGTGACGGCGATCTGGATGAGGAAGCCCGCAGCGAGTTGCATGCCTTCGTGGTCCAGATGGGACGGCGCGCTTTTCTGGAGCAACGCGGTGTGGTCGTGAACGCCAACGTGCTGCGCGAGGCGGTGCGGCGCGACATCGAGGCGCTTTTCAACGTCGAGAGGTTCGAATCCGGCCTGCAACTGACGGACATCGAACAGATGGACATCGAAACACCAGCTTCAGTCATCGCCGATTTCCCGCAGGTGCGACGTTCCGTACTGAATTACGGCGTGCCGTCCTTTTCCGGCCGCATCATGTCCGACTTCGACCCGGTGGTCCTAGCCAGGGAATTGCGCGAGATCATCGCCGTTTTCGAGCCCCGGCTGAAACGCGACACGATCCGCGTCAAGGTGGCACAGGGCAAGCGGACCGGAATGGAGATCGAGGTCGACGCGATGCTGATGCTGTCGCCGGTGCCCGAGAGATTGCGGCTTTCCACGGCGATCGACCTTGACAGCGGGCGCGCCACCACGACCGTCGAGGAGTTGTGATGGACCGCAATTTCCTCGCCTACTATGAAGAGGAACTCGCGCATGTCCGCGAGCTGGCGACCGAGTTTTCGGCCCTGCACCCCACGGTCGCCCGCAATCTTTCCCTCGACGTCGTCCCCTGTCCCGACCCCTATGTTGAGCGCCTGCTGGAGGGCGTGGCCTATCTGGCAGCCCGCACCCGGCTGAAGGTCGATGCGGAAAGCAGCCGCTATGTTCGCAACCTGCTGGACGAGCTTTACCCCGATCTTGTCTGCCCTGCGCCGGCGATGACCATGGCGGTCCTGCATCCGGGACCGCAGGTGCAGACCATGCTGGACGGCCACCTCGTCCGGCGCGGCACCCGGTCGGTCGCAGCCTACCGCGAGGGGATCGCCACCCGCGCCACCTACACCACGGCGCAGGACGTGACGCTCTGGCCCGTCGCGCTGGACAAGGTCGAGTATCTGCAGGACCGGGGGGCGCTGAATGCCGCCGGGCTTGACCGCCCCGAAGCCGAAGCCGCGCTTCGCTTTACCTTTTCCCGCGTCGGGCCGGGATCCTTGGCGGAACTGTCGCTTGACCGGCTGGATCTCTGGTTTGTCGGAGGTACCCGTGGTGGCGCGATCTTCGACGCGATTTTCGGTCATGGCTCCGCCGCCATCGCCCGCGCGCCCAAGGGTGTGCCGCAACCCCTGATTGGCCCCTCGCTTGTCGGCGTTGCCGACGGCGAGGGCCTTCTGCCCCGCGTCCGCCCCTCGTTCGAGGGGTACCGGCTGATGCGGGAATACTTCCTGATGCCTGACCGCTTTCACTACCTGCGGCTTGACGGGTTGAATCCGGCGCTGCGCGCCTGCACCACCGGCCCCTGCGAGATCGTCGTCTATCTGGACGCCGCCCGTCCGGAACTTTCCGATATCGCCGCCAAGGATTTTCGCCTTTTCGTCACGCCGCTGGTCAACCTCTTCGAGAAAGAGTGCAATGTGATCGAGGTCGACGGCCGGTCCGCCGCCCATGTCGTCCACGCCGACCGCACCCGCCCGCGCGACTTTGAGATCTACCGCCTGCAACGGGTCGAGGACGCCGACAGCGATGGCCCGGATGCCACGGTCGAGCCGCTGTACTCCGTCGGCCGGCACCGGGGGTCCGGTCTGGTCTACACCACCGAACGCCGTCCCCGCCGTCCCGGCGAAGACGAGATCCGCCGCGGCCAGACCCGCACCAGCTATGCCGGCGACGATCTGTTCCTGTCTATCGCGCGACCTGCCGACGTGACGGTGACCAAAGCGATCCGGCGGCTGGACATCCGTGCGCTCTGCACCAACCGCGACCTGCCGATCCTGGACGACAGCCCCAAGCTCAGCCTGGAAACCGGCGACCCGGTTGGCCGGATCGAGTTGATTGCGCCCTTCCGCCGCCCGCGCGCCTCGGTCGCCTCGGCGCTGCCCGCCATCGTCTCGGGCGGGGAAAGCCAGCTGGACGACCTCGCCTGGCGGCTGGTGGCGCAACTGTCGCTGAACCACCTGTCGCTTGCCGAACCCGGGCAGGACGCCGAACCCCTGCGCGCGATGCTGGACCTTTACGCCGGGCGCGGCGACCCCGCCCTTGCCCGCCATGCAAGGTCGATCACCCGCGTCCGCTCGCGTCAGGTTGTCGAACGCCTGGGCATCCCCGGTCCGATCTGCTTTGGCCATGGGGTCGAGATCACGCTGGACGTGGAAGAGACGACGATGGCGGGGGCCTCTACGCTGCTGCTCTCGGCACTTCTGAACCAGCTTTTCGCCCGTCACGCCGCGATCAATTCCTTCGTGCGCACGAAAACCCATCTCATGCAAAGACAGGAGGACGTGTCGTGGCCGATGACGCCGGGCAACCGCGCCCTGATCTGAGCGGGGATATCGCCGCGCCCGAAAGCATGGGCTTCTTCGAGCTTCTGCGCAGGCTCGAACAGGGTGGTGCGCGCTTTGGCCGGTCCGGCGGCCCGTCGCGCGAACCGGCCCGGCTTGGCCAGCGCGCCCGGCTGACCTTTGGCACCCGCGACGTGGCGGGGTTCCACCCCGGCAGCCCGCCCAAAGTCGATGTCGAGGTCCTGGGGCTTCTCGGCCCGGAAGGCGCGCTGCCGCTCCACGTCACCCGTTGGGTCTTGGGCCGTCTTTCTGACCGCTGGTTCACCGAAGGCAGCGATGCGGCCTCGGACACTACCTTTCTCGACTTTTGCAACCTTCTCCAGCATCGGATGATGGCGCTTTACTGGCGCGCCTGGGGGGATGCGCGGCCCGAGGTGCAGATCGAACACGAAGCCGCCGGTCGCGTCCGCGCGCTGGTGGAGGCGCTGGCCGGGGTTGCCTTGCCGGGGACCAAGCCGAAGGTCCCTGACGTCCAGACGCGCCTGAAGCTCCGCCATGCCACCGCGCTGGGCCGGCAGGTGACCAGCGTCGAACGATTGACCGCCTATCTGGGCGATGTCCTGGAGGCGCCGGTCTCGCTGGTCGAATTCCTGGGCACCTGGACCGAGGTTCCGCCCCGGCTGCAATCGCGCCTCGGCCGTCAGCACGCCCGGCTTGGCCGCTCTGCCGTGGTTGGCGCCCGCAGCTTCCAGCGGCAGACGCTGGTCGAACTGCGCGTCGGCCCCCTGCCCCTGACCCGCTTCACCGAGTTCCTTGCCGACTCCGCGCTGATCGGGCGGTTGCGCCATGCGATCCGGCACGCGATGGGCCGCGAGATGGAGTTCAACCTGCGGCTCGTCCTGTCCCGCGAAGATGTGCCCGATGCCCGGCTTGGCCAAAGCCAGCTTGGCCGCACCGCCTGGCTTGCCCCGAAACGCGATCGCGATGCCGACGACCTGCGCCTCTATCATGTAGCCCGCGTCGAGGAGGAGGCCGCATGACCCTGCGCCTTGTCATCGAACACAGCCCGCATCGCCAGGACCGGCAGGAAATTCGCCATCCGGGCGGCGAGCTGTCGATCGGGCGGGGCGCGGAATGTTCCTGGCAGATCAATGATCCGGACATGTATGTCTCGCGCAAGCATTGCGTGATCACCGGCGAGGCCGGGCAATTCATCGTCACTGATGCCAGCCGGGGGGGCCTGTTCATCGACGGGCGGGATCAACCGCTGGGGCCGGGGAACGCGGCGCGGCTGGAACCGGGGATGCGGCTGCGGCTGGGCGATACCGTGATCCGCGTCGAGATCGAGGCCGCCACTCCGGCCGCCACGCCCCGGACCCAGGCCCCTACACCCCGGCAGATGCCGCACGACGATTTCTTCTCGCAGCCTGTCACGCCGCCGCCACTGGCCCAGCGCCCGCAGGGTCTGCCGCAGCCCTTCGACACCGGGCCGACCGACGCCCGCCGCTATGATGCGGCCCCCGACCGCGCCACGCCGCCGCCGCTGTTCGACGACCCCTTCACGCTGGACCGTTCCGTCGCAGCCCGCCCCACCGGCAGCGTCCCCGAGCCCATTCCGGCCCGCAAGGACGACTTCGGCTTCGGCGCATTCTTCGACGAACCGGCGAAGTCCCGCCCCGCCGGGGCAACGCCGCCCGCCGGGCGCAGCCCAGATGTGCCCACGGCCACCCCGGCCTCGGACGACTGGTGGGCGATGCCCCCGGCGGCTGCCGCACCAGAGCCGCCTGCCCCCCCTCCGCCCCCCGGGCCCGC
>JAFLCY010000074.1 GCA_017303485.1 Rhodobacterales bacterium | reverse complement strand
AGGAAACTGGATTGACAATAAGGCCGAGGGTGTTGGAAGGTACACCAGAAAAACAGGTGGCTATTATGAAGGAGGCTGGAAAAAAGACGAGCCCGATGGATATGGAGTCTAAGAATGGAAGCGAGTGACGATCTCGGTGATCGCCGCCCGGCCAAGCTGGTTCAGGATGCCGATGCGGACCTGCACCGGTTCCGACAGCGTCGGCCAGATGCCGAAGCCCTTGGCGCGGGCCGATTGCACCAGCTCCTTCTCGCGCCCTGCCAGCGCGGGCGGCAGGTTCAGGACGACAAGGCTGGTCATGTTCGACGTCACCTCGCAGCCAAGCGCCTGCACGGCGGCGCGCAGCGCGGCCTCGTGATGGGCATAGTCGGCGGCCTTCTGGGCGCGGCCATGCTGGAGGTTGATCCGCAGCGCCTCGTGGAAGGCGGCGACGGCATAGCCGGAGTGGGTGCGGTGATAGCTGCCCGCAGCCACATCCTTGCCGTCGATGATGCCCCAGTGCCGGGCCTCGAGGATCGGGTTGTGGACGAAGGTGTAGCAGCCGTTCGCCCTGAGATGGGCGATGTAGCGGTCGGTGAAGCTGACTGGCGCGTAGGTCAACGGCAAGCAGAGGACGCCCTTCTGCGGGCAGGAGGCCCAGCCTGCCACGCCGGGATAGTCGTCGATGCTGAAATCCGCGATGCCAAGCGAGGAGACGGCGTCCACCAGACCCATCACGCCATGCTTTTCGCAGGCGTCGGAGAAGCCCTTCAGGTCGTTGATCCGGCCCGATCCGGTTTCCCAATGTGCCATCATCGCCCAGGTGGGCTTGTGCTGCGCGAGCGCTTTCTCGACGACCTCGGCGGTCACCGACTGTCCGTGCGGGACAGTGATGACGGTGACGTTGGCGGGCTTCGGGTCCAGCGCGTTGGCCTTCAGGTCCTCGCGGCTGGCAGCCTTGGTGCGGACGGTCAGCGCGTCGATGCCCGAAAAGGTGCCGTTGACGAAGGCGACGACGGTGTCGCCGGGCAGGATGGCGGAGAACAGCGCGTCAAGCCCGCTGAAACCGGTGCCACCGACGCCGAACGTGTAGGTGTTCCTGGTGCCCCAGATGCGGCGCAGCATGTGCTTCGCCTCGACCATGCCGCGCAGGACATCGGCCTGCATGTGGTCGGCAAGACCTGCATTGGCAAAGCTGGCCAGCACCCGCGCATCGGTGTTGCCCGGACCGGGGCCTGCGGCCAGGGTCTCGGGAATGGACAGTTGCGGGAAAAGTTCGGTGTCGGTCATGCGGCGCCCCTCCCAAGGCCTTTGACTTCGCGGACCGCCGTTTCGGCAGGACCGGCGACCATTCCGGGTGCAGCGGAAGAAAGGGTCGCGGGGTCTGCCGGGGACGTTGGTCCTTGACGCTCAGGAAAGCGGCACTCGACAGCGCTCACAACATTCCTATATCCTGCTTTTGGGCATCTATTTGGGTGGTAAAATACCCACCCATAATGGTGGATATGCGGCGGTATACAAAAATGACCCCACCCAAATGGGTAGTATGGAGCGATTGATGGCGCTTTGGGACGACAAGGAAAAGGTGGTAGCGGTAACGCTGATGCTGGGCGACGGCAATCCGCTGATGCTGACGGCAATGTCCGAGATCTTCGAGAAGGATCACCGATTCTCGCTGGTGGCCACGGCGGCGACGGCGGAAGGCTTCCTTGGCATGGTGATGCGGATGCCGGTGCAGGTGGGGGTGATCGACTGGAACCTGCCTGCACTTGGCGGGGCGCGGCTGATCGACGTGCTGCGGGCCCAGCCCAATGCTCCGAAGCTGGTGGTCTATGCCGAGGACACCGGGGACATCCCGCGCAAGGCGATGCTGGCGGGGGCGGCGGGCTTCGTCTCGCGCTCCGAATCGGTGGAGCGTCTTCTGGAGACCTGCGTCGCGGTGGCGAAGGGGCAGATGGTGTTTCCCTTCCTGGACGTGCGCGGGTTGAAGCAGGATCCGATTGAATCGCTGTCCCCCCGGGAACGAACCCTGCTGGAGGCGCTGTCGAAAGGCCTCACCAACCGCGAACTGTCGCGTGAGTTGGATATCAGTGCGAATACGGTGAAATTCCACCTGTCGAACCTGTTCGAGAAGCTGTCGGTGAAGAACCGGGCGCAGGCAATCGCGTTCTTCTACGCCAACCGGGCTTCGCGGGGGGAAATGTGACGCTGCATTTTCCGGCTTGACGAACCGCCCCGCCTTCGCCGATGCCTAAGGCGGGTGCAGCTCCTACCTTGGCAGGAGCCCAAACATGTCATTCCACGTCATCCAGCAGGCGCCCGCGCGTCTGAACCGCAGCGAGCTGGCCGTTCCGGGCAGCGCACCCCAGATGTTTGAGAAGGCCGCCGCGTCGGATGCGGATGTGATCTTCCTCGACCTTGAGGATGCCGTCGCGCCGGACGACAAGGCGCAGGCGCGCAAGAATATCATCAAGGCGCTGAACGAACTCGACTGGGGCAAGAAGACCATGTCGGTGCGGATCAACGGGCTAGATACGCATTACATGTACCGCGACGTGGTGGATGTGGTGGAACAGGCCGGCGAACGTCTTGACCTGATCATGATCCCCAAGGTGGGCACGGCGGCGGATGTCTATGCCGTCGACATGATGGTCACCCAGATCGAGGACGCGAAGGGTTACAAGAAGCGGATCGGCTTCGAGCATATCATCGAGACGGCGCTGGGGATGCAGAATGTCACCGAAATCGCGGGGGCGTCGAAGCGCAATGAATCGCTGCATTTCGGGGTGGCGGACTATGCAGCCTCGACCCGGGCGCGGACGACGATCATCGGCGGGGTGAACCCGGACTACTCGGTCTTGACCGACAAGCTGGAGGACGGCTCGCGAGCGGTCCACTGGGGCGACATGTGGCACTATGCCCTGGCACGGATGGTGGTGGCGGCGCGGGCGAACGGGTTGCGGCCGGTCGACGGGCCGTTCGGCGATTTCTCCGATCCCGATGGCTATCGCGCGGCAGCCAAGCGGGCGGCGGTGCTGGGCTGTGAAGGGAAATGGGCGATCCATCCCTCGCAGGTCGCGCTGGCCAACGAGGTGATGAGTCCCTCGGACGCCGAAGTGACGCGGGCCAAGCGCATCCTGGAGGCGATGGCGCAGGCGGCGGCCGAGGGCAAGGGGGCGGTTTCGCTCGACGGGCGGCTGATCGACTATGCCTCGATCCGGCAGGCGGAAGTGCTGGTCCAGAAAGCGAAGCAGATCGCCGGGGGCTGAGGCGAGCGCCCGGGCCGGTGACGGTCACATCCGCCACCGGCCCGCCAAGGGCGATATGAACTTGATCCAATCCTACATTCAGGCAATGCTAAGAGTTAGCCAACAGCTCCTGAGATGGAATGAGTTGCCCAACTCTGCAGCCAGAGATAATTGAAATTGCTGAGTATTCTTCTTCTCGGCTCGGTAAGCGTCTTCGCTTGGACTCCGTGAAGTCGCTGAATTATGTGCCCGCTGACAAGCGGCTTGCCGATGCAACGACTGCCTATCGGATTGACGGAGTGGCAAAGGGTGATGATTGCATCATCATCATATCGCCGCCGGACTTCCCGGACGCCGTCGCAGAGAATACCTCCGGAGCGGCGATTGCGCAGTCCTTGCTGGGTGCAACACTTGGCGAAAGGATTGGCGCGCCGCTGCTGGCCGATCGATGGCAAGGGCGCTCCTATGCGCTTTTTCCAAGGTTTTCAGGGTTCTCGGACAATCGGGTTGTCCGGCGGGCGCAGATACTTTGGGTGACCCCGGCTATCATGAACTGGCTGCAGAGAGGTTTTCGACAAACCGCGATAGAGCGCGGCACGGAAGATATTCACAGCATGTTCCTTGTGCCACTCGCAGTGTTGACCGGCGATGACGACATGCCGCCAATGATACGCGACGCGGCGCGTGCGGCGGAAAGTGCCGTGTCGGGTGGTCGGGTAAAGCTGGTGACATGCCTTGCACACAACGATTTCTGGCTGGGCAACATCATGTTCAAAAGAACGGCAATTCCGGGCATGGCGCCCTTCGGGGGACAGTTCAAGGTAATTGATTGGGCGGGATGCGGCGCGGTCGGCTATCCAGGGTTTGATGCAATCAGATACCTCTTGTCGGCGTTTCGCCGAAATTCGCGCCGCGATCAATGGCTTAATTCATATTGCGACGCAACAGACCTGTCGCAGGCCGATATTGCGGTAGGCTGTCTTTGTGCATTGGGTCGTATAGGGGGTAGTCTGAACCAGTTCCCGAAAGCTCGGTTTGTTGATCTTGCCCAAGCATTCTACGATTTCCTGGAATGGAATGGCAGTTTGAACAAGCTGAGTCTTCTTTCTTCTGAGCGATAGGGGAAAACCTGTCATGGACAGGATCCCCTTCCGGAAAGGCCTTGAATGATGCTTTATCGGCACCGGGTGCGACGACTGGTCGGCGAAGGACTGATTGTCTGGGTCAACCCGCGCCGCATTGAATTGCATTCCCGGACGACACAACCCAACACATTGCGTTTGAAATTCGCGCTGATCCGTCTTCAGGAAAGGCTCCCGATCCTGAGGAAGCCGGCCCAGTTCATCGACGTGGCGCTTTACAGCGTCGAGCCTTTCAAGATGAGGGCCGGTTTCCTGAAGGACGTGGCGCCGGTCGAGAATGTCCCGACTTACGGCAAGATCGCCGATTTCATCCTGCACCGCAGCGACCCGGCCCGATCCGTCTGGTACAGGGATCTGCTCGCCGAACTGGAGCGGACCGGGACAGCGACCCACAAGGCGCTGGTATTCCGAACCGAAGCGGAGATCAGGGGATTCCTGGAAAACTATGTCGGCGGGCTGGTCGACAGCATGGCGAAGACCGGCTACGACCGCAGCAAGGCACATGACATCGGCACCGCGATCGTTGCGGCGGACGGGTCGATCATCAAGTCGGTTGCCGGAACCCACCGGTTCAGCGTCGCGCGCATCCTGGGCGTTTCACCTGTGCCGCTGGAGATACTGGGCGCGCACGAGGACTGGATGCGCGCAAAGAAGGTCAATGGTGACCTCAACCAATTGCGCAAAGCGATCCGAGAGGTTGAAACGCAGAACCAGTGAGATGAACCGCCGGGCCAGACCCGACGCCAAACCCCAGGTTCAATCGACCGGGATCAGCGCGACTGCGACCCTTCGGCCTTCGCCGAGAAGCACGTTGTAGGTGCGGCAGGCCGCAGGCGAGGCCATCGCCTCGACCCCGATGCCCTGCCCTTCCATCGCCGCGCGAAAGTCAGGCGGGACATGGGCGATGGCGGAGCCGGTGCCGATGAACAGGACATCGATCCTGCCCGCCAGCGACAGGGGCGTGACGGTATCCTCGTACCCGCCCCAGGGACCGGCGTCCCAGGGGGTGATCAGGCAGGCCCCGCGCAAGACATGCCCGGCCACGCGAAAGAAGCCGGGACCGTAGCCTTCGATCGCGCGGGCCGAACCATAGGTGACTTCCGTCAGGCGCATCGGGACAGCCGCTTCAGGCGTCGACGTTGGCGAATTCGCTCTTGTCGGCCTTCTTCGGCTTGCCGGTGCGGTTCAGTCCGACGAACAGCACCAGGTTCTTTGCCACATAGACCGAGGAATAGGTCCCCAGCATCACGCCCATGAAGATCGCGAAGGAGAAGCCACGGATCACATCGCCGCCGAAGACCAGGAGCGAACCCACCGCAATGAGCGTCGTGATCGACGTCATCAGCGTTCGCGAAAGCGTCTCGTTGACCGAGAGGTTCATCACGTCGCGCAGGGGCATGGTCTTGTACTTCTGCAGGTTCTCGCGCAGCCGGTCGAAGACGACGACGGTGTCGTTGATCGAATAGCCCAGGATCGTCAGCAGCGCCGCGATGATGGTCAGGTCGAACTTCAGCTGGAAGAAGGCAAAGATGCCGACGGTGATGAACACGTCATGCAAAAGCGCCAGCACCGCCCCCATCGCCATCTGCCATTCGAACCGCAGCCAGATATAGGCCATGATCGCCAGCGAAGTGATCCCGACCGCCAGAACCGAGGTCCAGACCAGTTCGCTTGACACTTTCGGGCCGACGGTCTCTTCGGCCACGACCTTTAGGTCGGGGTCCGCCTCGACCAGCGCGGCACGAACCTGGGCCAGGGCTTCCTCAGACACCGCCTCGCCCGGATCGTCGGACGAAACGCGGATCATCGCGACATGCTGGTCAGGTGCGAAGCTGGGGTCGAAGACTTCGGTGATCGCGGCATCGCCAATCGGCAGTCCCTCCAGCGCGGCCCGGTAGGCGCCCACGTTCACCGCATTCGTGCTTTCGGTGCGCAGGGTGGTGCCACCCTTGAAGTCGATGCCGAAGTTCAGTCCCATGACCCCCCAGGCCACGAAGGCAAGGACCATCAGCAGCATCGAGCCGCCGAAGGTCAGCCACTGGTGCTTGAAGAAGTCGAAGTTGGTCTTTTGCGGGGCAAGCCGCAGACGCCAGGCCATAGTGCTTCTCCTTACACGGTTACCGTTTTCGGCTTGGTCCAGCGCATCCAGAACTCGATGATCAGGCGCGTGATGAAGATCGCCGTGAAGACCGAGGTGACGACACCGATGCCGAGCGTGACGGCAAAGCCCTTGACTGCGCCCGCACCCATGACAAACAGCACCGAGGCCGTGATCAGGGTGGTGAGGTTGGCGTCGATGATCGCCGACAACGCACGTTCATAGCCCAGCTCTATCGCGCGCCCCGGTGACTTTGACTGGCGCAATTCCTCGCGGATGCGTTCGTAGACCAGCACGTTGGCATCGACCGCCATGCCGATAGTCAGCACGATGCCGCCGATGCCTGGCAGGGTCAGGGTGGCCCCGATCAGCGAGAGAATGGCGAAGATCAGCGCCATGTTGATCAACAGCGCGAGATTGGCGAAGACACCGAAAACCCCGTAGCACGCGATCATGAAGACCGACACGGCGATCATGCCGATAACGGCGGCAATCCGGCCAGCGTCAATCGAGTCCTGGCCGAGTTCGGGGCCGATCGTGCGCTTTTCCAGGAATGTCATCTCGGCTGGAAGGGCACCGGCGCGCAGAAGGACGGCAAGGCGGGTCGAATCCTCGACGGTGAAGTTGCCGGTGATGATGCCTGAACCGCCCGGAATATGGCTCTGGATCACCGGGGCCGAAATCACCTGCTCGTCCAGCACGATGGCGAAGGGCTTGCCGATATTGTTGGCGGTATAGTCGCCGAACTTGCGCGCTCCGGTGGTGTCGAAGCGGAAGCTCACCGCAGGCTGGCCGTTCTGGTCGAACGAGGGTTGCGCATCGACCAGTTCGTCACCCGAGACGACCGGGCTTTCCTCGATGACATAGTAAATGCCATTCTCATCCTGCGAGGGCAGGAGAACATTGCGCGGACCGGCATTGGCGCCGGCGTCGGCAGTGCGGCTGACGACGGCGTTGAAGGTCAGCTTGGCGGTCTGGCCGATCAGCTTTTCCAGCTCCTGCGCCGAGCCGATGCCGGGGACCTGGATCAGGATGCGGTCGGTGCCCTGACGCTGGATCGTCGGCTCGCGCGTTCCGGCCTCGTCGACCCGGCGGCGGATGATCTCCAGCGACTGCTGCATGGTGCGTTCGTCGGTGGCCTGTTTTTCGGCCTCCGAAAGCTGGACGACGATGTCACTGCCTTCGCTGGTCACGTCGATGGTGCTTTGGCCGACGCCGGTCAGGCTCACGACATTGGACCCAAGACCCTTCACTGCCTCGACCGCTGCGGCCATACCTTCGGGGTTCGACACTGTCACCTGCAGCACACCATCCGGCGAGGGCGCGCGGCGGACGGCGCCGACCTGGTCGCGCAGGTCGCGCAGCGTGTCGCGAACCTCGGGCCAGAGCGCGTCCATCCGGGTCTTGTAGACATCCTCGACGCGGACTTCGGCCAGAAGATGCGCGCCGCCGCGCAGGTCGAGACCAAGGTTCATCAGCGCCGAGGGCAGGAAACTTGGCCATTCGGCCCGTGCGGCCTCCTGCTCGGGGGTCGCCACGCCTCCGGCCGCTTCGATGGCAAGGACGGCGTCATTGTGCCGCTCGACCCGCGCGTAGAAGGCGTTCGGGATCGCGGCGAAGATGCCCCAGCCGCAGACGAACAGGATCAGTATGCGCTTCCACAGCGCCGTCGGTTCCATGGCCGGGACCTTAGCTTGCAGCCGGTTCGGTCTTGTTCAGGACCTGGGTGATCGTGTGCTTGACCACCTTTACCTTGACCCCGTCGGCGATCTCGACCTCGACCATGCCGTCGTCCTGCACCTTGGACACCTTGGCAACGATGCCGCCCGAGGTGACGACCTGATCGCCGCGGCGAAGGGCGTCGACCATGGCCCGGTGTTGCTTCATCTTCTTTTGCTGCGGACGGATGAGCAGGAAGTAGAAGATGACGAAGATCAGGACGATCGGCAGGAACTGCGCGAAGGCGGCGGCACCGCCGGGGGCGGCACCTGCGGCTTGGGCGAAGGCGGGGGTGACGAACATGGGCATCCTCTCTGAGCCGGACCGGGCTGCCTTGCGGTCGGCACCCGTTTGCGATTGTCGGGTGATGTAAGGCCTTTCGCCGCACTTTGCCAGAGGGCGCGGGCAGCCAATGCGTCGGGCCATGCCTTCCCCCGGCCCGCGCAATCGGGCATAAGCGCCGGCAGACGCGTTTCAGGAGGCCCTCCATGCACGACATCCGCTTCATCCGCGAAAACCCCGCCGCCTTCGACACGGCGCTGTCGCGGCGTGGGCTGGCCCCGATGTCGGGCGAGTTGCTGGCGATGGACGAGGCGCGGCGGGCGAAGATCCTGGCGGCGGAGACGGCGGCAGCAGCGCAGAATGCGGCTTCGAAGGACGTGGGGGCCGCCAAGGCGCGCGGAGACAATGCCGAATTCGAGCGGCTACGCGCGCTGGTGGCCGATAAGAAGGCCGAGGGCGCCCGACTGACCGAGGAGGCGGGGGCGGAGGACGCACGCCTCCGCGACGCGCTGATGCGCATCCCGAACATGGCGCTGGATGAAGTGCCCGAGGGGCCGGACGAGACTGGCAACGTCGAAATCCGCCGCTGGGGCAGCCCGCGCGCGATGGCGTTCAAGCCGTTGGAACATTTCGACATTCCGGCAGCGAAGGACGGGCTGGACTTCGCGACTGCCGCGAAGCTGTCCGGCAGCCGCTTCGTCGTGCTGCGCGGCGCGGTGGCCCGGGTGCATCGGGCCCTGGCGCAGTTCATGCTGGACATGCACACATCGGAGCATGGGCTGGCCGAGACCTGGACCCCGGTTCTGGTCAAGGAAGACGCGATGTACGGCACCAACCAGCTGCCGAAATTCGCCGAGGACAGCTATCAGACCACCAATGGCTGGTGGCTCATTCCGACCTCGGAAGTCACCCTGACGAACTCGGTGGCAGGGGAGATTCTCGACGAGGTCACCCTGCCCGTCCGCCTGACCGCCCACACCCATTGCTTCCGGTCCGAGGCCGGATCGGCAGGCAAGGACACCACCGGGATGCTGCGCCAGCACCAGTTCGAGAAGGTCGAGATGGTGACGATCTGCACGCCGGAAACCGCCTTGGCAGAGCATGAGCGGATGACGAAATGCGCCGAAGCGGTGCTGGAGCGGCTGGGCCTGCCCTACCGGACCATCGTGCTTTGCACCGGCGACATGGGATTCGGCAGCCAGAAGACGCATGACCTTGAGGTCTGGCTGCCCGGGCAGAACACCTATCGCGAGATTTCCTCCTGCTCCACCTGCGGCCAGTTCCAGGCCCGGCGGATGAACGCGCGGTATCGTCCGGCAGGCGGCAAGCCCGAGTTCGTGGCGACGCTGAACGGCTCGGGCCTTGCCGTGGGCCGCTGCCTGATCGCGGTGCTGGAGAACGGGCAAGAGTCGGATGGCTCGGTCACGCTGCCGGTGGAGCTGGTGCCGTATCTGGGCGGCAAGACCCGGATCACGCCGGACGGTGCGCTGGAGTAGTGGTCCGCGAAACTCGGCAAGTGGTGCGTGCAAGCACGCACCCTACTGGCCGGTGTTCTTTTCCTTGTGCTTCCGAAGGCGCGACGGCGTGTGGAACTTGCGTTCCTTCCACGGGTTCTCGTTGCCCTGTGATCGCAGGAACAGCCGGATCGGCGTGCCCGGCATGTCGAAATGGTCGCGCAAGCCGTTGACCAGATAGCGCTTGTAACTTTCCGGGAGTTCATCGGGCCGCGAGCATTTGATCATGAAGCCCGGCGGCCGGGTCTTCGCTTGCGTCATGTAGCGCAGCTTGATCCGGTGACCACCGGGGGCGGGCGGCGGATGCGCCTCGGTCATGGCACCCAGCCAGGAGTTCAGCCGGGCGGTCGGGATGCGGCGGTTCCAGACGTCATGCGCCTTGCGGACCGCGTCGTGCAGGCGGTCGAGACCCCTGCCCGTCTTGGCGCTGACCGTGACGAGGGGCGCGCCGCGCAGCTGCGGCAGGAGACGTTCAAACATCTCCTTCAGTTCCGCGAGCTTTTCCTGCTTTTCGTCCTCAAGGTCCCATTTGTTCACCGCTACCACCACGGCCCGGCCTTCGGTTTCGGCGAAGTCGGCGATGCGCAGGTCCTGCACCTCGAAGGGGATTTCGACGTCGAGGAGGACGACCACCACTTCGGCGAAGCGCACGGCGCGGATGCCGTCGGAAACCGAAAGCTTCTCAAGCTTCTCGGTCACTTTCGCCCGCTTGCGCATTCCCGCCGTGTCGAAGATGCGGATCGGCGTGCCCTGCCAGTCGGCGCGCACGGAAATCGCGTCGCGGGTGATCCCCGCCTCGGGGCCGGTCAGCATACGGTCATAGCCGAGGATCTTGTTGATCAGCGTCGATTTCCCGGCATTGGGCCGTCCGATGACCGCGATTTGCAGCGGCTTCTTCGCGGTCGGGTGATGCGCGGTCTCATCCGCGTCCAGCTCGGCCTCTTCCTCGGAAAGGTCGATGTCGACCTCCGGGGCGTTCTCGGCCTCCCGCTCGGCGAACTCGCCCTCCAGCGGCTTCAGCTCGCGGTAGAGGTCGTCCATCCCCTCGCCATGTTCGGCGGAGATGCGGATCGGCTCGCCCAGCCCCAGCGAATAGGCCTCCAGCGCACCGGAATCCCCTGCCTTGCCCTCGGCCTTGTTCACCGCAAGAAAGACGCGGGCGTTCTTCTTGCGCAGGATGTCGGCGAAGACCTCATCGGTGGGTGTGACCCCTGCCCGCCCGTCGATGACGAAAAGGCAGGCATCGGCCATTTCCACCGCGCGTTCGGTCAGGCGGCGCATCCGGCCTTGCAGGCTGTCGTCGGTGACTTCCTCCAGCCCGGCCGTGTCGATCACGGTGAACCGCAGGTCGAACAGCCTGGCATCGCCCTCGCGCAGGTCGCGTGTCACGCCGGGCTGGTCGTCGACCAGTGCCAGCTTCCGGCCGACAAGCCGGTTGAAGAGCGTCGATTTGCCCACATTCGGGCGGCCCACGATGGCGAGGGTGAAGGTCATGTCAAGCGTCCGGCATCAGCGAAGCGCCTGCCTTACACGGGCTAGGCCTTAACGGAAAGCGAGAAGTTGCCCCTTGCCGCTGACGACATAGAGCGTGCCGCCTGCCACGGCGGGCTGCGTCGATGCCCCACCAGGAATCTCGGTAGAGTAGGTGAGCGCGCCGTTTGCGGGGTCGAAGGCCCGAAGCAAACCGTCCGAGGAGGCGACCATCACCCGGCCCCCCGCCAGGACCGGACCATAATGGGCGAAGATACCCTGACGCTTCTTGACCTTGTCGGTTGTGTAATAGGGCATTTCCACCGACCAGATCACCTCGCCGGTCGCGGCGTCCAGTCTGACAAGCCTGGCCTCGTCGTTCACGAGGAACAGCGATCCGCCCGCCACGGCGACTGGTCCAAGCGCGCCTTCGCCCGCCGACCAAATTCGTTCGCCGGAGGAGGCAGATACCGCCACCGTGCGCCCCGAGCCGGAGCCTGCGTATATCGTCTTGCCCGCGACGACCGCATCGCCGGTAATGTCAGAGGTCAGCGCATAGGCCCGGCCAAGCCGCTTGCCCGCAAGCGAGACCTGCCAGACCTTCGTGCCGCCGCCGATCTTCAGCACGGCCATCAGGTCGCCCGCAGCTGAGGGGAAGATCACCGCGCGGTCGCCGACGGTGGGCGCGGCGGTACCGACATAGGCTGCCTTGCCCGGCGTGCCGACCACCTGCCAGATCACCTTGCCACTACTTGCGTCCAGCGCCCAGGCCGAGCCGTCGATGCCCGAGACATAGACCGCGGCACCATCGGTAGCCGGGGCCCCTGCCACCGGCGCATCGACGCGCTGGCGCCAGATCACCTTGCCCGAGGCCGCCTCCAGCGCCACCAGTTCGCCATAGCCGGTGGTGGCAAAGACGCGGTTCCCCGCCGTGGCAAGGCCCCCTGACGACTGCCCGCCGCCCCTGTCGAAGCTGGCGGTCAGGTCGGTCGACCAGAGCGTCGCCCCGTTGGTTCCGGTGGCGGTGACGGCAGTGCCGGCGTCGATGGTGAAGATGCGGCCGTCTGCCACCACGGGGGCGGCGCTGATCCGGTTCCTGCGGCTGGCCCCCTCGCCGATCACGGCTGCCCAGGCGAGTTTCGGCGTGGACGAGAGCGCTGCATGCGGCATCAGATGCCGGGCATTGCCGGCGCGATGGGTCCAGTCCCCGCCTGTCTGCGCACCAAGCGAGATCGGCACGCTCTGGTTTTCCGGCGCGGCCGGAGCGGTCGGGGCCGGCTTGCCTTCGACCGGGATCGAGGCGTCAAGGTCGGCGCGAACCGGAAAGCGTTCGCCCGAAAGGATCACTTCTCTCGGACCGCAGGCCACCAGAAGCGCCAGAAGCCCCACGCCGGTCATCAGCCTGCCGCCCATTTGCCCGAACTTCATGCCTGCCACCTGAAAGGACCTTTCGCCCACGCCCATTGCCCGCCTCAACCGCCCGTGGTTTCCGGCACGGTGCCGCCAAGCGCCGTCACCACCTGCCCAAGACGCGCACGGAGCGAGCCCGATGCTTCCTGATCCTGAAGAAGCGTCGTGAGCGCGGCAATGGCGTCGTCGGTCTTGCCCTCTTCGACCAGAAGATATCCGAGCTGTTCTTCGGCCAGAACCCGATAAGGCCGACCCGGCGCGGCAATGCCTTGCAGTGCGCTGCGGCGGTCCGCCAGCGGCAGGTCGGCCCCCGCCACCAGCACCCGGCGCAGCACGGCCAGATCGCGGTAGGCCGGAGTGAGTGCCGCGTCGTTCGCAACCTTCTCCAGCGCGGCCAGTGTCGCGGCCTTGTCCTCGGCAGGGTCAGAGGCGGTGATCAGTTGCAGGATCGCGGTCTGTCCGGCATCCGACGGCACGGCGGCCAGCGCCTCGCGGCGTTCTTCGGGCGTGCCCTGGTCAAGCGCGTCGATCACCGCATCGCCAAAGGCCTGCGCCCGGGCTTCGGCGCGCGACTTCGACCATTCGGTCCAGGCGGTTCCACCAACCAGGGCGAGGATGATCAGCACGCCGATCCAGCCGTATTTGCGGAACAGCCGGAACAGGCGGTCGCGGCGCACCTCTTCGGTGACTTCGTCGATGAAGCTGTCGGGATTGCTCAACGGCCTGGCCTTTTCCTGTCGTTTTCCCCGTCTTACAGGGAAAGGCCGCACATTGCCAAGCCCCGCGCCACGCGGTGAGCGGTCAGAAATCCGTTGGCAGGCCGAGGTTCTTGCGGAAGCCGGTGATCCAGTCGTCATAGCCTCGCGGCAGGGTGCCCGCCGCCTGCATGTCTTCCAGCATTTTCAGGGCTTCCCGGTTCTCGGCGGTGGGGTCCTGCAACAGCATGGCCCGCTGATCCAGCGCCCGCACCACATCGAGGCGGTACCAGACGTCATCGGGATAGGCGGCGGACAGGTCGCGCATGATCCGCAGGGATTCGTCCTGGTGCGGCAGCGCGCCCTCATAGTCCTCGCGGGCGGCCAGGGCTTCGGCGACGCTGGCCTGGCTGAGCGCGAGATTGCGATACCAGCCGGGGTTCGACGGGTCCTGGTTCACCAGCCAGTCGCGCAGCGCCAGCGCATCCTGATGGCTTTTCAGTGCGGCGGCCACATCGCCCATGGCAGACTGCACATTGCCCAGCCGTTCCAGCGCAAGGCCCAGGTCATTGGCCCAGCCCGTGCTGTAGGGGTCGACATCCATCAGAGCGTTGCCCTGCGCCACCATCGCCTTGAAGCTTTCCGCCGCAGCCTTGTTGTCGCCAAGCGCGAACTGCGCATCGCCCAGCCGGTTCAGCGTGACCAGACGGTCGTGCTTGGGTTCGGGGTCGTCCGGGGCGATCTGCAAAAGCCGGTCAGCGGTCTCAAGCGAGGCCGTGGCGACGGTCACCGCCTCGCTGTTGCGGTTCAACTGCATCAGCGCGGAGGCATGGATGTTCTGCGCAATCGACAGGTCGCGGAGCGCGAAGATGTCGTTTGGTGCAGCCCCGGCCAGTTGGGCGTAGCGCGCGGCGGCATCGGCGATCAGCGGTTCGGCGGTAGCGGGATCGCCCTCGGCGAGCGAAAGCTCGGCAAGCCCGGTGAGCGAAACGGCGGCATCGCGCTGGTAGCCCGGGTTCGAAGGTTCGGCATTGGCCACCGACAGACGCAGGTCCAGCGCCGCCTGCAGCGACTCGCGCGCGCCTACCGCATCGCCCATTGCATTCTTGATCTCGCCGATCTTCTTCAGGGCCAGTCCCACGTCGGACTGACGTATCAGATCGTCAGGGGTCAGCGCGACAAGGGCCTCGGATATCCGACGGGCTTCTTCCTGTGCCTCAAGGGCGGCAACGAGATCGTTCGCGCTGAAATGAATGTCGCCCATCCGGTCAAGGCTGACCAGAAGGTCGCGCTGCCAGACCATGTTGGTAGGGTCGAGCGCGGCCAGCTTCTGCCGGATCGAGAGCGCGGCCTGATAGGACAGGAGCGCCGAGTCCATGTCATCCATGAACTTCTGCGCATCGCCGATCCGGTCGAAGTTGATCGCAAGGTCGCGCTGGCGCGGCTTGTTGTCGGGGTCGAGCGCGGCCAGCTCCTCGCGGATCGTCAGGGCCTTGGCGTAAGTGTCGAGCGCGGCCTGAAAGTCGCCCTCGTCCACCTGCATGTCGCCGATGCGTTCGTAGCTGACCGACACATTGCGGCGGATGACCTGATCGCCGGGGTATTCACTGGCCAATGCCTCCGCGATCTGCAGGGCGGCCTGGAAGGCGGCCTTGGCGCCTTCCTTGTCGCCGAGGTCAAGCTTGGCATCGCCGATGCGTTCCTGGGTGAAGGAGACGTCCATCCGGTAGGTGACATTGGTCGGGTCAAGGTCGAGCAGCGTCTGGGCGATGCCCAGCGCCTCGACATGCGCTTCCAATGCGCCGGCGGCGTTGCGGCGGGCCAGCCGGATCGAGCCGACGCGGTTCACAGCGACCTGGCGGTCCCGCATCAGGTCGAGATCGTCGGGGCGCTGGTCGGCCTGCCATTGCGAAAATTCCAGCGCGGAGGAATAGGCAGTCTCGGCTTCCTTCAGGTAGCCCTGCTGCTGAAGCACGCTGCCAAGATCGTTCATCGACCAGACCAGTTCCCGCACCCATTCGACATCGGTCGCATCCGCCTCGACCCGGGCTTGGGCGAAGGTCGCGCGTTCGTTGTAGGCTTTCCAGGCGGCCTCGGTGTTGCCCGTGACCAGCTGCAACTCGCCCAGGCTGGTCAGCGCGGTGGTGTAGGAGAACTGCGCCTCGCGGTCCATGTCGGCGGCGACTTCGGCGTAAAGCGCGGTGGCCTTCAGCAGGTCGGAGACGGCGAGGTCGTAGCGCTGGTCGGTCTTGGCCGCGTTCGCGTTCAGAAGGTGGGTCGCGGCTTCCGAGAGGGTGCGCGAGAGATAGGTTTCCTTGATGGTCGTGCGGGCGGTAGCGTCGATGGCGGCGGCATCTGTCAGGAGCGCGCGGGCCGCGTCGAAGGCACCGAGGGTCAGCTGTTCCTCGGCCCGGGCGCGCAGATCGGCGACGCGGGGGTCGTCGGACTGGAACTTCTGCAACTCGGACTGGAACTGTTCATAGGACTGCGCCGCGCCAAGAAGCATTGTCGCGCGTTCCTCTGGCGTCTGGTTGCGGTCGGACGAGAGGAGGGCGGCGTAAAGAGGCGCAAGGGGAAGGTCGCGTTCGGCGGCCAGAGCCTCGACCTCGGCGCGGATGTCGGGGGTAAGGTCGGCCATCGCGATCAGAAGCTGGTCGCGTTCCGGCAGCGCGCCCTGGCCGGAGATGAAGATGAGTTCCGGCAGGCCGGATTCGATATAGGGCAACTGCTTGCCGCGGCTGCGGTCGTAGACGTCCTGCTGGACGAGGGTGAGGGCGGTGCGAAGTTCGACCCCAGCCGTCGCGAAATGGCGGACCAGCGCCGCCGTGAAGGGCGAGTTCGCTTCGTCCCCATCCGAGGCGGTCTCATTGGGGGCGGCGGAGAAGGCGAAGAGAACGCCGTCGGCACGGCCCATTCGGCCAAGGCCGGATTGCGGTTTCGGGGCATCGGGCGAGGCATCGTCAAGGGCGGCGGCGCCCCTGCCCTCTTTTCCGCCGCCGGAGAACGGATCGTCGCGGCAGGCGTCGAGGAGGACGATGGCCACGGGGGCGACCGACTGGATCACCTCCTGCACCTCCGAGAGGGGCAGCGAGGTCGCTGCAAGTTGCTCGGCAGAGGAGGCGTCGGCGTCAGTCGGCAGGATGTAGTTCACCCCGTCGAGTGCCACGCCATGCCCGGCGTAGAACAGAAGCGCCACGTCGGCGCCTTTGGCGTCTTCCTTGAAATCCTCCAGCGCGCGGCGGGTGCGTTTCAGGTCGCGGTTGGTCTCGACGAAGACCTCGAAGTCGAGGTTCTCCAGGACGGTTTCCAGCGCGCGGGCATCGTTGGCGGGGTTGGCGAGCGGGCGGACGTAATCGTAGTCCTCGGTGGCGATCAGCAGGGCGACACGCTTGTCGGCAAGCGCGGCCGAAAGCCCGCCAAGCCAGAAAAGCAGAACCAGACCGAGACGCCGGATAAGCATCGCCCCCTCCCTTCGGGTGAGGGCAGAATGCTGAACCCTGACCGGATGGTCAAAGGAAAAAGCCCGTCATCTTGCGGACTTCACAGACCCGTCAGCTTGCGGCCAGGGCGCGCTCCGGAGCCGGCGCTTCGTCGGTCGCGGCGGCGAATTCTTCCTCTTCCATCACCTGCCGCTGCCACATCGCGGCATAGGCGCCGCCAAGGTCCAGAAGCTGGTCATGCGTCCCGCGTTCGATCACCCGGCCATCGTCCAGCACAAGGATCTGATCGGCATCGGCGATGGTCGACAGCCGGTGCGCGATGGTGATGACGCTGCGGCCCTGCCCCATCTCGGCCAGACTTTCCTGGATCGAGCGTTCGGTCTGGCTGTCAAGCGCCGAGGTCGCTTCGTCAAGGATCAGGATCGGCGGGTTTTTCAGCAGGGTCCGGGCAATGCCGACGCGCTGCTTTTCGCCGCCGGAAAGCTTGAGGCCCCGTTCACCGACCTTGGTTTCATAGCCTTCCGGCAGGCGCATGACGAAATCATGGATGCGGGCGGCGCGGGCGGCGGCGATGATCTCGCCCTCGGTCGCGTTCGCCTTGCCGTAGGCGATGTTGTAGCGGATCGTGTCGTTGAAAAGGACGGTATCCTGCGGCACGACGCCGATCTGGGCGTGCAGCGAGTCTTGCGTCACGGCGCGAATGTCCTGCCCGTCGATGCGGACCGCGCCCGATGTCACGTCGTAGAAGCGGAACAGAAGCCGCCCGATGGTGGATTTGCCACTGCCGGAATGGCCGACAAGGGCAAGCTTCTGGCCGGGCTTCAGGTCGAAGGAGACACCTTTGAGGATCTCGCGTGCCGGTTCATAGCTGAAATGCACGTTGTCGAAGACGATCTCGCCAGCTTTCACCTGCAGGGGCTTGGCGTCGGGGGCATCCACAATTTCGGCGGGCTGGCCCAGAAGCGCGAACATCTCGCCCATGTCGACGAGGGCCTGCCGGATCTCACGGTAGACGGTGCCGAGGAAGTTCAGCGGCATGGTGATCTGGATCATGTAGGCGTTGACCATGACGAAATCGCCCACGGTCAATGTGCCTGCACGGACGCCGAGCGCACTCATCCCCATGACGATGACAAGGCCGGTGGTGATCAGCGTCGCCTGGCCGATGTTCAGGAACGAGAGGGATAGGCCGGTCTTGACGGCAGCCGTCTCATACTGCCGCATCGAGCTGTCGTAACGGTCGGCCTCACGGGTTTCCGCATTGAAATACTTGACGGTTTCGTAGTTCAGGAGGCTGTCGATCGCCTTCTGGTTGGCGTCGGTGTCCTGGTCGTTCATCTCGCGCCGCAGCTTCACGCGCCATTCGGTGACGGTGAAGGTGAACCAGACGTAGAGCGCGATGGTGACGACGACGACGGCGGAATACTGCCAGCCGAAGACCAGGGCGAAGATCACCGCCACCATGGTCAGTTCCAGGATCAGCGGGCCGATGGAGAGGAGCATGAACCGCAGGAGGAAATCGACGCCTTTCACCCCGCGCTCGATGATGCGGGACAGGCCGCCGGTCTTGCGAGTGATGTGGTAGCGCAGGGAAAGCTGGTGGATGTGGGTGAAGGTTTCGATGGCAAGGCGGCGGATCGCGCGCTGGCCGACACGGACAAAGACGGCATCGCGCAACTCGCCGAAGACAACCGCGCCAAGGCGCGCAAGGCCGTAGGCGACGACAAGCCCAACCGCGCCAATGCCGATCAGCGCTCCGGGGTCCTTGCCAGCCTCGCCCGACAGGCTGTCCACCGCCAGCTTGTAGACATAGGGGGTGGAGACCGAGACCAGCTTGGCTGCCAGCAGGAACAGAAGGGCGATGACGACCCGGCGTTTGACCCAAGCCTGCCCCTCCGGCCAAAGGTAGGGCGCCACGCGGCGGATGGTGGTCATGGCGGGTGCGCGGGGGGTGGAGGCGTCAGCAGAGGTGGCGGTCGTGGTAATGCGGCGCATCGGGCTTCCTGGGTGGCTTGTCCGGGCCGGCCAACGGGATTGCGCGGCGGGTCCGGGTCGGCTATCGTCATTTCAAGTTTTCTTGAATAGTTGAGTGATGGACCGAAGTAAAGCCCTCGCCGCCCTCTCGGCCCTTGCGCATGAGACAAGGCTGGACCTGATCCGCCTTCTCACGCCGCAGGGGGCCGAGGGCATGGCCGCCGGCCAGATCGCCGAGACGCTGGGCATCGCTGCCCCGCGCCTGTCGTTCCACCTGTCGGCGCTGGAGCAGGCGGGGTTGCTACGGTCGCGCAAGGTGGCGCGGAACGTGTTCTACAGCGTCGATCCGCGCGGGATCGGGTCGACGATCTCTTTCGTGCTGAACGACTGCTGCTGCGATCACCCCGAGGTTCTGGCCGCCTGTTCGCACCGGCGGCCGATGTCTCAGGGGGAAGCCACGGCCCCGGGGACCGAGAAGACCTGACCGGGGTAGATCAGGTCGGGGTTCTTGATCTTGTCGCGGTTCGCCTCGAACACCTGCACATACAGCACGCCGTCGCCATAGCGTTCCTGCGCGATGCCCCAGAGCGTGAAGCCAGGTTGCACAGTAACAGTGACTGGGGCAGCTGCTGCGACGGCCTCCGGCGCCGATTGCTGCGCCGCCGGGGCATCGGCTGCGACCGGGTCGGCGGACGGGACGGGGGCGGCAGGCTCGGCGGTGGCAACCTCGGTCTCGGCCACGGGCTTTGCGGGTTCGGGCGCGGCTTCTTGCGGCTGGGCCGGGGCGTCCTGGGCCGAGGCAGCATCCTGCGGGGCCGGTTCCACACCTGACGCGGCGGCCAAGGCCTCCAGGGTTTCGCGTTTGAACGGAGTCTCGAACCGGGACGTGACCTTGCCGTCAGCATCCAGCTGATCCACTCGCAGGGTATAGACCCCCGGCGCGGTATCAGGCAGCGTTGTCGTCCAGAGCCCGCCGGCTGGGATCGGCAGCGTCGCCTTCTCGGCATTGTCGAGATAGAGCCGCAGGCTGGCCCCCGCCTGGCCCCGCCCGCCGACCTGAACCTCGCCTTCGGGGGTATAGGCGATGGTGTCGATCATGACTGTCATCATGGGTGCTGACGGCGGTTCCGCCGCCGCTGGGTCCTGCAGGACCACGGCTCCTTCCTCGGACAGCAGCAGGGCGGGTGGCGCGGCAGGTTCTTCGGCGGCGGCGACCTCAGCTTCGGCTGGAGCGGTTTCCTCCGCCGGCGCGGCAGGCACCGGGCCCTCGATCGGCCCGAGGGCGACCATTTCCTCGGAAAGCACCGCCTTCTCGCCGGGCAGGCTCATCGAAAGCCACATCAGGCTGGGCCTGGGGTTCGGCGCAAGCGTGAAGAGGATCGCGA
>JAFLCY010000073.1 GCA_017303485.1 Rhodobacterales bacterium | reverse complement strand
GTGCGGATGCCGGTCGCCAGCATGTCGATCCGGGCGCGGATCGGCTGGGTCCAGGCGTTCGACACGCCGGGAAATTGCAGGGCGGCGTCCATCTCGGCGCGCAAACTGTCCATCGTCACGCCGGGGCGCCATTCCTCGCGCGGGCGCAACTGGATGATCGTCTCGAACATCTCGGTGGGCGCGGGGTCCGTTGCGGTCAGCGCACGGCCCGCCTTGCCGAAGACCGTCAGCACTTCAGGGAAGGTGCGGATGATGCGGTCCTGCATCTGCATCAGTTCCGCCGCCTTGGTGACCGACAGACCAGGCAGCGTGGTCGGCATGTACATCATCGTGCCTTCGTCCAGTGCCGGCATGAATTCCGACCCCAGTTGCCGCGCGGGCCAGACAGTGGCGACCAGTGCCACCAGCGCCAGCAGTATGGTGAACACCCGCGCCTTGAGCACGGCGGCGATGATGGGGCGGTAAAGCGCGATCAGGATGCGGTTCACCGGATTGCGGTGCTCCGGCACGATCCGCCCGCGCACGAAGATCACCATCAACGCTGGCACCAGCGTGACCGACAACAGCGCCGCCGCTGCCATGGCGAATGTCTTGGTTGCGGCGAGCGGGCCGAACAGACGCCCCTCTTGCCCTTCCAGCGCAAAGATCGGCAGGAACGACACGGTGATGACGAGAAGGCTGAAAAACAGCGCCGGTCCGACCTCGGACGCGGCCTCGATCAAAACCTCGGCCCGCGGCTTGCCTGGCTCGGCGCGTTCCAGATGTTTGTGCGCGTTTTCGATCATCACGATGGCGGCGTCGATCATCGCACCGATGGCGATGGCGATGCCGCCAAGGCTCATGATGTTGGCACCGATTCCAAGCGCGCGCATGGCGGTGAAGGCCATGAGCAGGCCCACTGGCAGCATGATGATCGCCACCAGCGAGGACCGGACATGCAGCAGGAAGACGAACGTGACCAGCGCCACGACAAGGCTTTCTTCCAGTAGCGTGGTGCGCAGGGTGTCAATGGCGGACAGGATCAAGTTCGACCGGTCGTAGACGGTGACGATCTCCACCTCCTCGGGCAGGCCCTGCCGGATCTCATCGATCTCGGCCTTGGCGTTGTCGATCACGTCCAGCGCATTGGCCCCAACCCTTTGAAGGACGATCCCACTGGCCACCTCGCCCGTCCCGTCCAGTTCGGCAATGCCCCGACGTTCATCCGGCACGATCTCGACCCGTGCCACGTCGCGCAACAGGACCGGCACGCCACCCTCGGCGCGGATCGGCACCATTTCCAGGTCGGCGATGCCGCCCAAATAGCCGCGCCCGCGCACCATGAACTCGAATTCCGACAACTCGACCGTGCGCCCGCCGGTATCCATGTTGCTGGCGGCGACGGCCTCGCCGATTTCGGACAGGGTGACACCGAGCGCCCGCATCCGCACCGGATCGACGGTGACCGAGTATTGCTTGACGAAGCCGCCGACGCTGGCCACTTCGGACACGCCATCGGCGCGGCTGATGGCAAAGCGCATCACCCAGTCCTGCAAGGACCGCAACTCGGCCAGGCTCAGGTTCTCGCCCTTCAGCGCATATTGATAGACCCAGCCGACGCCAGTGGCGTCCGGACCGAGGGCGGGTGTCACGCCATCCGGCAGACGCGCAGCAGCGGCGTTGAGGTATTCCAGAACGCGGGAGCGTGCCCAGTAGGGGTTCACCCCGTCCTCGAAGATCACATAGACAAAAGAGATGCCGAAGAACGAGAACCCCCGCACCACGCGCGATTGCGGTACGGTCAACATTGCCGAGGTCAGGGGATAGGTCACCTGATCTTCGACCACCTGAGGCGCTTGCCCCGGATACTCGGTCAGCACGATCACCTGTACGTCTGACAGGTCGGGAATGGCGTCGATCGGCAGAGTGCGCAGTGACCACAGGCCCGCCGCCACGGTGAAGACGGTCGCAAACAGCACCAGCAGTACGTTTCTG
Source organism: Rhodobacterales bacterium (assembly GCA_017303485.1). Taxonomy (GTDB): domain Bacteria; phylum Pseudomonadota; class Alphaproteobacteria; order Rhodobacterales; family Rhodobacteraceae; genus Tabrizicola. Next base: position 18,400 of record JAFLCY010000073.1, on the reverse strand, counting down.
GCAGACCAGGCGATGATCTGGGCGATCATGGCTTCGCCTCCGGCGCGGAGTCGGGAGCTGCCAGGGCTGCAAGGGCCGCGTTGAGGTTGCTTTCCGCGTCAATCAGGAACGTGGCCGCGCTGACCACCACGTCGCCAGCCACAACTCCGCTGACGATCTCGATCATGCCTCCGCCCCTGCGCCCGACGATCACCGGCTCGGGCCGGAACCGGCCTTCGCCCAGATCAAGGATCACCACCTGCCGGTCGCCGGTGTCGATGACTGCGCCTTCTGGCACCTGCACGACCGGCGTCTGGTCCAGCATGATTTCCACGTCCGCGAACATGTTGGCGCGCAACAGGCCATCGGGATTGGGAAGTTCGATCCGCAACTTGGCCGTGCGGGTCAGCAGGTCGAGTTCAGGGTAGATGGTGGCGATCCGACCCGGCGCCGCTTCCTCGCCGAGGCCCTGAAAACTGACGCGCACCTCGGACCCCGGGACGATGTCCGTTAAAGCGGACTCCGGCACTTCAGCGATCACCCAGACGGTCGAGACATCGGCGATCCGAAAGAGGGTTTCGCCGGCCTCGGACATCATGCCTTCGATCGCCATCCGTTCCAGAACCACCCCGCTACGCGGGGCCATGATCGGGATGCTGACGGTTGTCTGACCCTCGATGGCAATCCGGTCGATGACCTCGCCCGGCACGCCGAGATTTTCCAGCCTTTGTCGCGCGCCCTCTCGCTGTCTCCCTTCTGACCGAACATCGGTCACGAACTGCGCAAGTGCCGATGCGATCTCTGGTGAGTAAATTGTCACCAGCGGCGCACCTTCGGCAATCGTGCTTCCGGTGGTCACATCCGCCACAGTCTCGATGAAGGCATCGGCGCGCAGCGAAATGACGCTGATCTTGCGCTCATCCAGCACCACGATCCCCGGCGCGCGCAGGGATGCGGCCAGCGGTGCCAGCACGGCCTCACTTGTCCGCACCCCGGTCCGTTGCAGTTTGCCGGGTGAGACAGTAACCGACCCTTCGTCACCGTCGCCACCCTCATAGACCGGAATGTAGTCCATACCCATCGAGTCCTTCTTCGGCACCGGCGAGGTGTCGGGCAGACCCATCGGGTTGCGGTAGTAAAGTACGGTGCGCTCGCCCCCTTCCTCGGGGGCGGGCGCGGCGACAGGCTTGTCGGACGGGTCCAGCGAGATGTCTTCGCTGGACCGCACTGGCAGGAAGGCGCGGCCATCCGCTGTCACGGCTTCTGTGCCCGACCATTCCGGCAGCCCGTCCGGGTGGCGCCAATAGATGACGGCTCCGGTCGGTTCCGGTGCGGGCATCGCTGCGACATCGCGGCCCAGCAGCACGGAGACCTGCATCACGGCAGCGTCCTGCAGGCTACTGACGGTGATGCCCCGCTCTCCAGCAGCCAGCCCGCCCCAGGCGGCGGCCCCTGCCACGACGCCGAGTGTCACCAATCTAGCCGCGCCGCTCATGGACCGGCCTGCAGCTCGATTTCGGCCGAAATGGTTTCAGGTTCGCCCTGAACTTTGGCCGCGACCGAGAACCTCCAACCGCCGGCCATCGTCAGATCGGTGGCAAAGCGGTAGTTACCGGGCACGTCGGAGGGCATCGCCGTTACCGGCGTAGTCATCATTTCCATCCCGTCTGGCGCCATGTCCATGCGGGTTGCGTAGATGACAGCTCCTTCGACCGGCTTGCCGGTGCGAAGGTCGGTCAGCCGAACTTCGAGGATTGCGCCTGAGCCGACGCTGTGATCGGTGGAAACCAGATCGAAGCGATAATCCTCTGCGCCTGCCAAGACAGCGGACGAGGACACTGCTAGCGCAAGCACAGCGCCGCAGAAACCAGCGTAAGTCGTTTTCATAGGAAGTTACCCCATCGCATTGATTGAAGCCTTGCCCCGATCGCCCAAGAGGCGCGGGTGCAACCGGTATCATCTGCGCGTCAAGACACGCGGCGGGGTCAGGTCCGGGGAGGTCGCTTCAAGCCATCTGGTGGCAACCCGGACGGCGGAGGTTGCTCCGGCATCATCAGGGACACGATGGCCTCGGGAGAATTGAACAGCACTTCTGGAGTCTGCGGCAGGGCAAGGGACGGAACTCCGCACCGCATCATCATCATGCAAGCGGCACCACAGGCCGGATCCTCGGGGCAGTCGCCTTCGCAGCAAGGATCCGACACTGCGGCAATTTCGGCTGCAAGGCTGGCCGATGCCTCAAAGGCTGTGGCCCCAAACAGGGTCACAACCAACAGCAGAGCCAGAAATGCCCTAAAAATCGCAGCCATTCGCCCTGAATGGCACAGCTCGGACGATCCGGCAACACACGTCCGATTGATCTTTCAGCAGCGCAGCGGGTGCACATCCCAACTGGCTGGACGCGAAATGACCATCAGGTCCCTCTGGGAACCAGGAGGATGATTGCGGCACCTACGACGCAGAGAACCGCTCCGGTCACGTCCCAGATGTCAGGTCGCTGCTTTTCGACGGCCCAAAGCCAGCCAAGCGAGGCTGCAATATAGACGCCACCATAGGCCGCGTAGGCGCGGCCAGCAAAATCGGAAGGTGCCAGGGTCAGTAGCCAGGCGAATGCCGCCAGACTGAGGAGACCGGGCACAAGCCAGAGGGCACTCGCACCCTGCCTCATCCAGGCCCAGACCGCAAAACAGCCGACGATCTCGGCCAAAGCGGCCCCTGCGTAAACAAGGATCGTCGTCATTTGACATGCCGTCCCGGCAGGCGAAACTCTCCGAATATCGCGCAGTCGGCGGCGGTTCCCGTCCTGCACCCTTCATCGCATCTATCGAGGATTGCGGTCAGGTCTGCCTCCAAAGCCTTCAGTTCCGCCCGTCTCGCACGCAGATCGCGGATATGGTCCTCGACCACGGGGCGCGCTGTGGCGCAGGCGGATGCGGGGGCGTCTGCCGCAGCAAGCAGGTCACGGACCTGAGGTATGCCTAGACCAAAATCACGCGCTCGCCGGATAAACGCCAGTCTGGCGACATCTGCCTGACCGTAAGACCGTCTTCCAGCTTCGCTGCGCAAGGGTGCCGCCAGCAGACCGATGCTTTCGTAATACCGGATTGTCGGCGGCGTGCACCCTGACCTGCTCGCGAGCTGGCCGATGGAGAATGCCATCAGATGGCCTCCCTAAAATTCAACTTGCTCTTAAAGTAACTTGAAGAGCGAAACCACCTAAAGATGCAGATACGGAGGATCTCATGGTTTCGCGAAGACTAGTCATCACCGGAACAGTCGCGGCCTGCGCTGCCTGTTGTGCCCCGCTTGTCGTGCCTTTGGTCTGGCCTGCGCTCATTGCCGCCGGACTGGCTGGAACCGGGGGCTTAGTAAGCGGATGGCTGGCCAGCCTACCCCTCGATGTGATCTTGTGCAGTGCCATCGCGCTGGCCGTTCTGGCTGGCGGCGCGATGTGGCTTCGGAAACGTGGACGGCAAATGAAACAGGTTTCCAACCTTGCCGATGGTGCCCAATGTGACCTTGAAAGCTGTGGACCTGAACGCAAGAAGGCGGCCGCCACATAAAGCACGCGGCAAGAGGCTCACCTATTCCAGATGGTCTGCGTGCGGATGACAATGATCGGTTGCGCAATGGGCGTGATCTCCCAGCACCTCGATCACCCGGCAATCGGCGATCTTCCCGCCTGCACATTGCACGACCATGCGTTCCAGTTCGGCCTTGAGCGCGGTCAGACGCGCCAGGCGGCTTTCAACCTCAGCTAGCTGCGCCCTGGCGATGGCGTCGGCGGCGGCGCAAGACTGATCGGGCCTGTCCGACAGGCTCAGAAGATCGCGGATTGCTTCGAGCGTAAAACCCAGACCGCGGGCGTGCCGGATGAACGCTAGACGCTCCAGCGCCTTTCGGCTGTAGAGCCGCTGATTGCCCGCGCTACGTTCGGCCTCTGGCAAGAGGCCGATCTGCTCGTAGTAGCGGATCGTCGGAACCTTCACACCGGCAGCGTCTCCCAATTTTCCGATGGTCAGCATCACATTCCCCTTGAAGCTCTAGTTGCTAGAGAACTTAGGTTCCTGATTCGATAAGGGCAACTGTCCGCTTCCGGGCAGGAGGGAAGACGATGTCGGGTTCAAAAAGCGAAGAATTCTGCGACTGGACCGTGTCCGGTATGGACTGCGGGTCCTGCGCGACGAAGATCAAGGATGCGGTTTCGCGTTTGCCCGGGGTGAGCGATGTCCAGGTCGCGATCATGTCGGAACGCCTGCGTCTGACGCTGGATGAGGCGCAGACCGGACGCGACAAGGTCGAAAAGACCGTGCGCGCCCTTGGATACGGGATCGAACCCCGCAAGGCGGGCGCGAAGAAGGACTTCATGCTGCCCGGTGCCGCCAACAAGGCCGAAGACGAGGACGCCGCGGACCACAGCCGCGACGATGGCCACGATCATGCAGGGCACGACCACGGTCCGGCAGCGACGGCCAGCGCAAAGAGCGACGATTCCGGCCACGGCAGCCCAGGCCATGTCCATGATGACCCCGCCGATCGGGGCAAGCGCTGGTATCAGACCGGCAAGGGTAAGCTTGTAATCTTCACTGCCCTGTTGTTGGGTGCGGCGTGGATCATCGAGTATCTGGCGCCGGAGATCGGCAGATGGGCCTTCGTCGCCGCCTGCCTGATCGGTGTCGCCCCCGTCGCACAACGTGCTTTCGCCGCGCTGCGGATGGGCCAGCCCTTCACCATCGAAAGTCTGATGACGGTTGCCGCCATCGGCGCCCTGTTCATCGACGCGGCCGAGGAGGCGGCGCTGGTCGTGTTCCTGTTCGCTGTGGGCGAAGTGCTGGAGGGCGTGGCGGCGGGCAAGGCGCGGGACGGGATCCGGGCGCTGGCAAACCTCGTGCCCAAGACCGCGCTTCTGGAGATCGACGGCAAGCCGCAGGAGGTCCCGGCAGCCAGCCTGGCGGTCGGGCAGACCGTCCTTGTCCGTCCCGGCGACCGCATCCCGGCGGATGGCGAGATTTCCGAAGGCAACAGCGGCGTCGACGATAGCCCGGTGACGGGCGAAAGCGTGCCGGTCAACAAGGGGCCGGGCGACACGGTTTTCGCGGGCTCGATCAACACCGAGGCCGTCCTGCGGGTGAAAGTGACCAAGGGGCCGGAAGACAACACCATCGCCCGGATCATCCGGCTGGTGGAAGAGGCCGAGGAGGCGCGCGCGCCGACCGAACGCTTCATCGACCGTTTCAGCCGCTGGTACATGCCGCTGATCGTGGTCTTGTCGGTGCTGGTGATCCTGGTGCCGCCGCTGGCCACTGGCGCGGACTGGAACACCTGGGTCTATCGCGGCCTGACGCTGTTGCTGATCGGCTGCCCTTGCGCGCTGGTGATCTCGGTGCCCGCTTCCATCGCTTCGGCGCTGTCGTCGGGTGCGCGACGCGGGATGCTGATGAAGGGTGGTGCAGTGATCGAAGCCGCGTCCAAGGTCAGCCGCATTGCGTTCGACAAGACCGGGACGCTGACGCATGGGCGCCCCAAGGTCACCGATGTCGTCACCTTCGGCACCACGACCGAGGCCGAACTTCTGGCCGTTGCCGCCGGTGTCGAAACCGGATCGAGCCACCCGCTTGCCGTCGCCATCCTGAACAGGGCGAAGGAGGCGGGGGTCGAGGCGCTGGCGTCGAGGGATGCCAAGGCGCTGATGGGCAAGGGTGTGGTCGCCACCGTGGGCGATGCGCCTGCCTGGGTCGCCTCGCCGCGCTATGCGATGGAGAACGGCGGGCTGGACGGGCTTGGCCTGCGTCAGGCGACGGTGTTCGAGGAAGACGGCAAGACGGCCGTGGCGGTGTTCCGCGCCGGGGCCCCGCTTGGCCTGATCGCCATGCGTGACGAGCCGCGCGCGGATGCCACCGAAGCGGTGCGCCAACTGAAGGCGATGGGCATCACGCCCGTCATCCTGACCGGGGACAACCCGCGCACGGCAGCGGCCATCGCCGGGGGCCTGGGGATGGAGTTCCAGGCCGACATGATGCCCGAGGACAAGCTGAAGTTCATCAAGACGATGCACGACGAGGGCGGCGTGATGATGATCGGCGACGGGATCAACGACGCGCCCGCGCTGAAGCAGGCCAATGTCGGCGTGGCGATGGGGTCCGGGACCGATGTGGCGCTGGAAACCGCCGATGCGGCGATCCTGCGTGACCGGGTGACCGACATCCCGGCGGTGATCCGGCTGTCGCGGGCGACTATGGCCAACATCCGCCAGAACGTCACCATCGCGCTTGGCCTGAAGGCGGTGTTCCTGGTGACCTCCGTCTTGGGGCTGACCGGCCTCTGGCTTGCGATCCTGGCTGATACCGGGGCGACCGTGCTGGTGACGCTGAACGCGCTGCGCCTGTTGCGGTTCAACCCGGAACGCGAGGCGTGACTCGATGATCTCGGGTTTTGGCTGCGCCGCGCTGGCCCTTCTGTTCGGCTATCTTGCGATGTTCTTCTGGGGGAGCGCGGTGGCAGCGCAGTCTGCGGGCCGGTCTGTCTGGCTGTTTTCGCGGGCAAAGGGGCGCGACCGGCTGGCCGCCATGGGATTCCGTGCGGCTTTTGCGATCGCTTTCTTCGGGCCGCTGGTCTGGCTTGCGATACCCCTGCTTCACAAGACCGATCCGCTCTGGACCGAGGGGCACGCCGTCATCCTTGGCCTGATCGGGGTCCTTGTCGCAGGCCTTGGCGCGATGGTGGCTTTCGCGGCGCAGATGTCGATGGGGTCGTCCTGGCGTGTTGGCGTGGTCGGCGGCGAGACCGGCGATCTCGTCTCTGGCGGGCTCTACCGCTTCAGCCGCAACCCGACCTTCGTCGGACAGGCGGCGTTGCTGGCAGGGGTCGCGCTGGCAGTCCCCTCTGCACCGACGGTCCTTGCGCCGATCCTGTTCCTGTGGTCCGCCAGCACGCAGATCCGTTCGGAAGAGGCCGCCTTGCGCGCGGCAATCGGGTCGGACTATGACCGATACGCCGCATCGGTCCCGCGCTGGATCGGCATCAACCGCAAGGCTGAACCATGACCCGAACAAAGCTGATTTTCCTTATCGCCGCCACATTACTGGTGGACCAGTTGACCAAGGTCGCGGCGCTGTCGCTGCTTTCCCGGGGGATGGCGGTTCCGGTCTTTCCGGGCTTCAATCTTGCCCTCGGGTTCAACGAAGGCGCCAGCTTTGGCATGATGGGCGGCGTCATGGCAGGCAAGCCCCTGCTGATGGCGGCGCTGACCGGCGCACTGACGCTGATGTTTGCCGTCATGGCGTTCCGGGCACGCCACCCGTTCGAGAAGGCAGGCCTGGCGCTGATCGTTGGCGGGGCCCTTGGCAACATCATCGACCGGCTGCGGCAGGGGGCCGTCACCGACTTCCTCGATCTCTACTGGCAGGATTGGCACTGGCCCACCTTCAACGGTGCCGATATCGCCATCACGCTTGGGGCGCTGTTCATTCTTGTGGCCTCGCTTCCGTCACGCCGCAGCAAGGAGCCTGCTCTTGACCAGAACTGATGAACAGGCGCTGTCTCGCGACGATCTGGTGCTTACGCTCGCTTTCCTGATCGCCTTGGGGGCCACGTTTGGCGCGTTGTTCATCGGCGAGGTGCTGGGACAGATGCCCTGCACCCTGTGCTGGTATCAGCGCATCGCGATGTTCCCGCTGGTGCCGATCCTTGGCCTGTCGCTGTGGCGCGGGGATGGCAGCGCATGGCTTTATGCCCTGCCGCTGGTGCTGGCGGGTCTGGCGCTGGCCGCCTGGCACTCCGGGCTTTACGCTGGCATTCTTCCTGCGCCCATCGTGCCTTGCACCCAGAACGGCCCGTCCTGCACCGGCGAGGCGCAGATGATCCTGGGCGTACCCATCCCTTACCTTTCGCTGGCCGCCTTTGCCGCGATCCTTGCCTGTCTCATCCTGCCGAAAGGAAACCGCACATGAACCGCCGCACTGTGTTGATCGGGGCTTCCGCCCTTGGACTTGCCGCCTTCGGCGGTGGTGCCGTATTCCTGACCCGCCGCCGCGAGGCCGAGGCGCAAGCCGACGCTGCGACCGCCCCCGCAGTGGACGACTCGCTTCTGGTGCGCGCCCATTCGCCCATCCTTGGCCCGGTCGATGCCCCCGTCACGCTGGTCGAGTTCTTCGATCCCTCTTGCGAGGCCTGCCGGGCGTTCCATCCGATCATCGCAGAAATACGCCGCCAATTTCCGACCCAGATCAGGGTGGTCCTGCGCTACACTCTGTTCCACAAAGGGTCGGATGAAGCCGCGCGCATCCTCGAGGTGGCGCGGATGCAAGGCAAGTTCGAGCAGGTGCTCGACGCAATCTTTGAGAAACAGCCGGAATGGGCGCTGCACGACGGTCCGGACATGAAAATCGCGTGGCAAGCCGCGGGCGCCGTCGGGCTGGATCTGGCCAAAGCGGAAACCGACAAGATGTTCCCCGGGATCACGGCCACGATCAATCAGGACATGGCGGATGTGGAAGCGCTTGGTGTGAACCAGACGCCCACCTTCTACCTGCAAGGCAAGAAGCTTGAGATCGTCTCGGGTGAAAAGTTCTTCGAGGATGTCCGCCTTGCCATAGAGGGCACCTGACCCGCACCGGTCAGCTTCGGGCGACAAAGGCCGCGAAAAGCTCGAGCGTCCGCTCGCTTACATGATGCTCGATCCCTTCGGCGTCCCGCTCGGCCGTCTCGGGGTCGAGCCCGAGGCTAAGCAGGAACCGCAGAACGATGTCGTGCCGGTGGCGGCACTCCTTTGCCAGCGCCCTACCCTCTTCCGTGAGGAAGATCGACCGATACTTGGCCCGGGTGATCAGGCCGTCGCGGGCGAGCCGGTCAAGCGTCTTGGCGACGGTCGGTGCCGTCACGCCCATCCGGGTGGCGATGTCCACGGGGCGCGCCTCGCCCTGCGCGTGGATCAGTTCGGCGATCAGCTCGACGTAATCCTCTGCCAACTCGCGGCTACGCGCGGCGCGCACGCCCTGAAAAGCCTCCGCGCGCAGGTCGGGAGAGCGGTCATCACTGGTGGCCGACAGTGTGTGATGTGGATCATCGTTCATTGTCGGCGCAGTCTTGCACGAACCCCGTTGACAAGCAAACGCGCCGGGCAGATTGTTAGCCTTGTCTAACATTTCGCGCCACGCCTTTTGTGCGCGCCGGGAAAGCCTCATTCCATGCCTGCCGACCAAGACACTTCGGTTGACCCGTCGCGCCGCGCTTTGCTGGTCGGCGGACTCGTGGCCGCAGGCGGCGCTGCAATTGTCGCGGGAACCGCGCGTTCCCAGACCGCGCCCGACCCGATAGCCGGACACGACATGTCGGCGATGTCGGCCGATCCCTATGCCGCCCCGATGCCCGGCATGGCGCATGGCAACATGACCACCCTGGGTTCTGTCGATCATGCCCGCAACGGCTTCGACCCCACGGCCATGCTGACGGACTGGGACACCGGCACGACCGAGCTTCTGCCCGACGGCCGCACCCTGCGCACCTTCGAGGTCGAGGCTTACGACAAGGAAATCGAGATCGCCCCCGGCATCTTCTTTCCCGCCTGGACCTACAACAACCGCGTCCCCGGCCCTGCCCTTCGGGCGAAGGAAGGCGAGAAGCTGCGCATCATCTTCCGCAACTTCGGCTCGCACCCGCATTCGATGCACTTCCACGGCATTCACTCTGCGCGGATGGACGGTGTTCCCGGTGCAGGACTGATCGGCCCCGGCGAAGAGTTCGTCTATGAGTTCGATGCCAAACCCTTCGGCTGTCACCTCTACCACTGCCACGCCCTGCCGCTGAAGCGGCACATGCACAAGGGCATGTACGGGTTGTTCGTGATCGACCCCGACCCTTCCCGGCAGACCGACCCCGCGCTTGCTGCCGTTGCTGCGTCACGCGTTCTGGGCAGCCCCGAAAATGCCCTTTGGCAGGAGCTGGCGATGGTGATGAACGCCTTCGACACCAATTTCGACGGTGGGAACGAAGTCTATGCGGTCAACACCGTGGGGCAGGCCTACATGAACGTGCCGATCCCGATCGACAAGACCCGGCCCGTGCGCATCTACCTCGTCAACGTGACCGAGTTCGACCCGATCAACTCGTTCCACCTGCACGCGAATTTCTTCGACTACTACGACACTGGCACGCAGCTGACGCCGACCCTGCGCACGGTCGATCTGATCATGCAGTGCCAGGCGCAGCGCGGCATCCTCGAGTTCAGCTTCGCCGACCATGAGGACGGCATGTACATGTTCCACGCCCATCAATCCGAGTTCACCGAGCTGGGCTGGGTCGGCATGTTCGACGTGCGGGGGCCGGGGGCATGAGCGACCAGAGCCAACCGACCCGTTCCCCGCTGATCCGGCTTCTGCTGGTGTTCCTGCCTCTGGCGGCCATTCTGGTGTCTTTCGTCTTGATCGCCTCGCTCGATCCGTTGCGCGGCTTCAACAACGGTGCCCCACCGGTCGAGTCGCTCACCGTCGAGCGGACGATCCTCGACAGCACCGGCATCCAGGTTCTTGTGCGTGCGGGCGGGTCGGAGGCGATGCAGATCGCGCAGGTTGCCGTCGATGACGCCTACTGGACCTTCACGCAGGACCCGTCGGGACCGATTGCGCGCGGCAGTGCCGTCTGGGTGCAGATCCCCTACCCGTGGGTGCTGGGCGAGGCGCATCAAGTGGCCCTCGTGACCAACACCGGCACTGTGTTCGGGCACGAAATCGCTGTTGCCGTGCCCACGCCGCAGGCATCCGGGGGGCAGCTTCAGTTACAGGTGCTGGTCGGCGCGCTGGTCGGTTTGCTGCCTGTCGCCCTCGGGCTGATGTTCTACCCGGCGATGCGCGGCTTCGGCACTTCCGGCATGAACTTCGTGCTGGCGCTGACCGTCGGCATGCTGGCCTTCCTGCTCCTCGACATGATGGGCGAGGCCACCGAACTCGCGGCTGAGGCAGCCGCGCTGTTCCAAGGATCGGCCATGGTCTGGCTGTCGGCTCTCGCGAGTTTCCTTCTCCTCATGGCCATCGGGCGCTGGCGCGGACGGCCCGAGGGGCTGGCGCTGGCGTTCTACATCGCGCTCGGCATCGGGCTGCACAATTTCGGCGAAGGGCTGGCCATCGGTGGCGCCTTCGCTGCTGGTGCGGCGGGCCTCGGCACCTTCCTCGTTCTCGGCTTTGCGCTGCACAACGTGACCGAAGGCATCGGCATCGCAGCACCCATGCTGCGCATCCGCCCTCCGCTCTGGAGCTTTGCCGCGCTGACGCTGCTTGCCGGGGGACCCGCCGTGCTTGGGATCTGGGCCGGTAGCCTTGCCTACGCCCCGCAATGGTCGGCTTTCGCGCTTGCGGTCGGCGCCGGGGCGATCCTGCAGGTCATGGTCGAGGTCACGGCCTATCTTCAACGCCAGAACAGCGACCGGCAGGCGATCCTGTACTCTCCTGCTGTCCTCGGCGGCTTCCTCGGCGGGATTGCATTTATGTATGTGACGGCGGCACTGATCAAGGTTTGACCATCGGCGAACTGGGGCAACTGACCATTTTTCGCGCGCTCAGCCGGTTGTGGCAGGACGGTTTTCCGTAGCGGTGCAGATCGGACGACCTTCCGCCGTACGGAGCGGCAGCATGGTCGTCTCAACCGGGCCGACATGCTCGTACCAGTAGCAGCCGTCCTCGGGCTGCAAGACCACTGCGCGCAGGTTCTGGTAGGGTGCGGCGATGGCCATCACGCCCTCGGGCAGCTCCTGCAGGAAGCGCGACGGCTCGTCGCCGATCCCTCCGACCGGTGCCACACAGGCTGAGAGCATCATCAAGGCGATCGCCAGCACCGCGGATCGCCCAGCACCGACCGTGCGGGGGAAACGCCCTGCCTTCGGAGTTCGCGAACTGAATTCCTTGCTCTTACCCGCAATCATGTTCAGGCCGTCAGCTCCACGTTGCCTTCTTCGGCCGGATACAGATGTGCCGTCACTCCGGTCTGAACCTGGTCGTAGAGATCGATGATGTGCGGCATAACCATGCGCACACAGCCGGAACTGGCCCGGCTGCCGATGGACCGCGGAAATGGCGTGCCGTGGATGCGCAGATAGGTGTCACGGCTACCGAGGAACAAGTAGAGCGCCCGCGACCCGAGCGCATTGCCAGGACCGGGATCCATGCCGTCGGCATACTGCGCGTAGGTCTCGGGTTCGCGCTCGATCATCTGTGGTGTGGGAGTCCACCTTGGCCACTTGGCCTTGCGGCCAATCGTATAGATGCCCGGCTCGTAGAGCCCGGACCGCCCGATGGCGACGCCATAGCGCATCGCAGTGCCGTCAGGCTGGATGTGGTAGAGATAGCGCGCGATCGCATCGACATGGATGTCGCCTGGCGTCAGCCCGGCGCGAGCCTCGACGCGGACCGGAAGCAGCCGCGGATGCAGGCCCCATGGATTGGTCGTAGCCGCAACATAGCCCGGGGGTGTCACCTGCGCATCCCAGGCTGCCCACTGGCCCTGAAGATCAGAGGCCGCGAAAGCCGGGGTCACAAGTGGCGCGGAGAAGAGAGCGGAAGTCATCTTCAGGAAATGCCGTCGGGTCGACATGTTGTCTGCTTTCAGCTCAATTGAGGGCAGCGAGGTTTGCCGCGCACGACAAACACGGAATTGGACGTGAGAATGGCCTCCCATGTCCATTCAAGTCTGCGTGAAGGAGTCGGTACAAGGAGAATAGATGGCGACAGACGTATGTCAGAATGCTGGTCCCTTTGCAAAGGAGCTCGCTGGTCGCAAGGAATGCGCCACGATGGGGGCAGATCTGACAAGAGCGTGAACGCAAGAAACAGCCATTGCACCTCTACCCACTTGAGCACTTATCGTCTTCGCTCACGTTCGGGGGGCACGGCTGTTGATCGACCTTGATGGACCCTTGTTCGTCGGATCGGAAGGACCGCGCGTAGCGATCTGGCTACCAATTGGATTGATCTCTGGTGCCGTCTTTGTCTTGGCGCTGCCCCCCTTCTCGCTCCTGCCCTTCGCGTTACTGTCCTTCGCGGCTCTTTCACTGCTGCTGCGCGCGGCAACTGGCACATCTTCCATGCTCATTGGTTTTGCGTTCGGTCTTGGCCAGTTTGTGCCGGGGCTGTTCTGGATCACCGAGAGCTTTCAGGTCGAGGCCGACCGCTTCGGCGGACTGGCGCTGCCCGCCGTCCTAGGTCTTGCTGCGGTTCTCTCGGTTTTCCCCGCGCTGTCCTGCGCCTTGGCGGCGCAGCTGGCGCGAGCGGGCCTGCCGCCTGCCCTGTCGCTTGCCACCGCCTGGACAATCGCTGAATGGCTACGTGGTCATGTGCTCACAGGTTTTCCCTGGAATCTTGCCGCCTATGCACTGGCCGACTGGACCATTCTTGCCCAAGCGGCCTCGGTCTTGGGCAGCTACGGACTGGGGTTCGTCCTCGTCCTGGCAGCGGCCAGCATCGGACATGCGATGGGCGGCCCGGCGCGGGAAAGCCGTCGGGCATATCTTGGGGTGGCTGCAGCAACGATGTTGGCCTTGGCCATGTTCGGATACCTTCGCGTTGCGCTTCTGTCGGCGGACACCGGCCAAGGACGGGAGGTTCGCATCGTCCAGCCGAACATCCCACAGAGCGCGAAGTGGGACCCGGCTGCGCGCAACGCCAACATCGCGCGGCTCCTGTTCCTCTCGGCCCGGCCCGGTGCGTTCGACCTGCTCTTGTGGCCAGAAACTGCTTGGCCAGGGTTTCTTGCCGAAGATCCGGGGGCAAGAGCGGTGATCGGCTGGCTTCTGCCGGATCGCGCCGTGCTCTTGACCGGCAGCCCGGAGCGGGAACTCGCCGGTACAGACGCAGTCTATCACAACGCGGTCCTTGCCATCGGATCGGACGGCGGCGTCCTGGCTCGCTATGCGAAGCATCACCTCGTCCCCTTCGGCGAATATGTGCCCTGGCGCGGGCTTCTGCCGTTCCCGCGGATCGTTCAGTCACTTGGCGACTTCTCGCCCGGCCCCGGACCCGCGACTCTTGCTTTCGGCCCTTTCCCGTTTCCCGGCGTTGCGATCTGCTATGAGATCATCTTCCCCGGGCATGTGGTCGATGACGCGATACGGCCCGACTGGATCTTCAACGCGACCAACGACGCCTGGTTCGGCACCTCGATCGGACCATGGCAGCACTTCGCCTCGGCGCGGATGCGTGCGGTCGAAGAAGGCTTGCCGCTGGTTCGCGCGGCTAACACCGGAATCTCGGCGGTGGTCGACCCGTTCGGGCGCGTCACGGCTTTTCTCGAGCTCGGCGAACAGGGAATCATCGACGCACGTCTGCCGAGGCCGCTTCGCGCAACCCTCTATGCCCGTTTCGGGGACTGGATGCCGCTGGCAATGCTGGTCGCAAGCTGGACCGGATATGGCCTGCTCCGGCGGACCAGGCCCACGAGCTCACAGAAAAGGGGCGTCGCATGATTGGACCCGTCTTCGCCCTCGCGGGCTTCGTCTGGGGGGTGCGTGTCGCCCGAAGGCGCGGAGGCAAGCGGCTCGACTGTCTGCAGTACGGAGTCGGCTATGGGATTGCCTTCGGCCTCGTCGGTGTGCTTATCGGTATCGCGCTGGCGCGTTTTCTGGTCCCGCATGGATAGGCGAAAGCCCGCCTGCCGGATGTGGACGGGATGGTTGCGACTTGAACCTCTAGTTGCTCAAGGTTCTAGACCGCCTACTACAAAGCTTGGGACTTCTGAATGCGCCTTCGGAATCTGCAAATCATCCTCTGGACCGCAGCCATTGTGGCGACCGTGGCGTTCTTCGCGCTGCGCTGGTCATCTGCCGGGATGCAAGACGTTGCGGACGCGGCCTTTTCCCCGTCCTTCTCGCTTGCGGACAGCGAGGGGACGCAGCGGACATCGGAAGAGTTTCGTGGCAAGTTCCTGCTGGTCTTCTTCGGCTTCACCAATTGCCCGGACGTGTGCCCCACCACCCTATCCGAGGTCGCGCAGGTGATGGACGATCTCGGGCCAGATGCGGCGAAGGTGCAGCCCATCTTCGTTTCCATCGACCCGGTGCGGGACCGGCGGCTCGGCCTTCGGGAGTATACCGAGGCGTTTCACCCGGCGATCCTCGGGCTTGCGGGCACTGATGCGGACACGGAGGCTGCGGCCGAGAGCTTCAAGATCTACTTCGCCCGTGAGGCCGACGCAGCGGTCGCGGACGGCTACACCATGTCGCACAGTCCCGGCCTGTTCCTGATCGGCCCTGACGGCGTATGGCTGAGGCAGTTCGCCTACGGCACGCCAGCCGCCGAAATCCTTTCCGACCTCAGATCGAGATTCTGACAAATGAAATCATTGTTCCTTTCCACGGCCCTGCTCCTCGCCGCCCCTGCCGCCTTCGCCTGCGGGACGTTTACGGTCGGCGACCTCACCATAGAACACGCCTGGTCCAAGGCGACCATTGGCGCGGATCGCCCGGCGGTGTTCTATGTCGAGATCACGAACGGAGGTAGCACAGACGACGCCCTTATCGGCATCACGACGCCGGCCGCGACCATGCCGATGCTTCACGAGACCGTCGTCACCGACGGCATCGCTTCAATGCCGCACGCGATGTCGATCCCGGTTCCGGCGGGCGAGACCGTGGCGCTGTCCCCCGGCGCCTACCACGGCATGCTGATGGGTCTGGCCACAGCGCTGAAGGAGGGTGACCGGTTCCCCGTCACCCTGACCTTCGAGAATGCGGGCGACGTGACGGTCGATGCCGACGTGCTGTCCCTGCGCGCGGAGGGTCCGGATTGCAGCGACGCCGGGCAGTGATCCTAGGCCTGGGGGCCACAGGCGCGGCTGTCGCCTTCATGCTGGGGGTTGGCGCGTGGCGGACACGTGACCGGCAGCGCGGGAACGCCTTGTTGCCCCTGCCTGTCGGTGACATGGACTGGGATCTCACTGACCACCGCGGACAACCCGTCAGGCCTTTGGACTGGGTCGGTCGCCCGGTCATGGCCTTCTTCGGCTTCACTTGGTGCCCGGATGTCTGTCCGACGACACTAAGCGACATCTCGCTCTGGCTTGAGGAACTGGGGCCCGACGCCGACCGGCTGGTCGTGGCCCTGATCACGGTCGACCCCGACCGCGATACGCCGGAGGCCCTCGCCGACTACGTGAGCAACTTCGATCCGCGCATCATCGGGTTGACAGGGTCCGCCGAACAGGTCGAGAAAGCTGCCGCCGATTTCCGGGTGAAATACGCGCGCGTGCCGCGGGACGATGGTGACTACACGATGGACCACACCGCCGGTGTGTTCCTGTTCCACCCGGACGGACGCTTTGCCAGCATCATCGACTTCCACGAGGACCGGCGCTTTGCCGTTCCGAAGATCCGCCGAACCCTCAGTTGAAAGGTCATTCTGCCAGATGATCCGCTCTGCCCTCATAGTCCTTGCCGCCGCCTCCCTCGTGCCGTTGCAGGCTGCAGCCGACACGCCGACCGCGCATCTTCCCGCCGTGTTCGAAGCGACGATTGCCTCCGGCGACACGCTCGACAGTGTGCTCGGTCATGCGGGTGTCCCTGCCGGGATCCGGGCAGAGGCCGCCTTGGCTCTCGCGGGGGTTTACGACCTCACCGACCTGCGGCCAGGCCATCGCATCGAGTGGACGGCCACATCGGGCGATCCGGCGAGCCTGACACGCATGTCGCTCTTCGTGGAAGATGGCGTCGAGATTGTGCTGACCTTCGACGGCCCCGTTGGAGCCGCGCGGCTTGATCCGCCAATCCGTGAAACGGACCGGCGGGAAACGCTTGTGCTTGACGGCACGCTTTACGAAGCCCTCGTTGCGCGCAACGCGCCGGAACGCTTCGCCGTGGACCTGACTGCGCTCCTCGCGGGCCAGGTCGACTTCCGGCGCGACTTGCAGGGCGGCGAAACTTTTGCACTGGTCTGGCAGGAAGACCAGCTTCCTGACGGCAGCATCGCGGGCGAGCCACGGCTGAACTATGCGCGACTGGAACTTGCAGACCGGGTACTTGAACTCGTCGCCACGGATGCAGCAGGTCCCGTCATCGTGTTCGAGGACGGGGAAGCCGTGCAGCGGTCCGCCGCGCCGATCCTCGGTGCCCGGCTGTCTTCCGTCTTCGGGCGACGCAACCACCCTGTTCTTGGGGGCGTGCGGATGCATACCGGGATCGACTATGCCGCTCCGGTCGGAACCGAAGTCTCGGCCACCGGCGCAGGGCGCGTCGTCTTTGCCGGTACGATCCGGGGCTATGGCCTGACCATCGACATCGACCACGGCGGCGGGGTTGTGACACGCTATGCCCATCTGTCCGAGATTGCCGAAGATGTGCGGGAAGGCACGCGGGTCAAGGCCGGTGACAGCATCGGTGCCGTTGGCGCGACGGGCCTCGTCAGCGGCCCGAACCTGCACTACGAGGTGCGCGTTGACGGTCGGCCGGTCGATCCGACGGACCGCGAAGCACTGCCGGAACGCGAGATTGCTTCGGCGCAGGATCTTGATGCGCTGGCGACCTGGCGCCGCGAGACGGGCTTTGCAGCTTTGGTCGAAGGGGATCAGGGATGAGCGGACACCACATCGGACGCCGCAACCTGATGCTTGCGGCAGCGGCGGGCGTCGCGCTCCAAGGGCGTGCCGCCTGGTCGCAAGCGGAACCACCGATCCATGTCGTCAAGGGACGCGGCTGTGAATGCTGCGAAGCCTGGGTCGATTACCTGCGCGCGCAAGGCTTCACCGTGACGGACGAAGTGTCGATGGGAACGCTGCTGATCCGCTTCAAGATGGACCAAGGCGTCCCGGCGAAGGCCTTCTCCTGCCATACGGGTGTGGTCGACGGCTATGCGCTTGAAGGCCATGTTCCTGCTGCAGACATCCGGCGGCTGCTGGCCGAACGCCCCGATGCGGTCGGACTTGCGGTGCCCGACATGCCCTACGGCTCGCCCGGGATGGGGTCCGAGGACAGCCGCGATGCCTACGACGTGCTGCTGATCCGGCGCGATGGAGAACTGGAGATTTTCACCAGCTATCCTGCGGCCTGAAATCACATCCGCCCGGGGTCCGATCTTTGGCAGACGGTCTTCGACCAACACCGACTTATCCCTCAGAGGGCACCGACGATCTGGTCAACGGCGTCCTCGCTGTCCCATGCGTACGGACCTTGAAGGCGTCCGATCTCCCGGGTCTGCCGGTCGATCAGAAGGGTTGTCGGCAGGCCGATGAAGGCAAGGGCTAGCTGAACCCGAAGGGCTTCGGCCCAATAGAGCGGCAGATCGACGATGCCGATCTCGTCGTAGAAGCGTCGCCCCCTGCCGATCCCCGCGTCGTCGATGCACAGCGGCAGCACCGCGAAATCCGCACCGCCCAGCCGGGACTGGAGCCGGTCAAGTGTCGGCATTTCTTCCCTGCAGGGCGGGCACCAGGTCGCCCAGATGTTCAAGAG
>JAFLCY010000072.1 GCA_017303485.1 Rhodobacterales bacterium | reverse complement strand
GACCCGCCCCCCGGGGGCGGGCGCGATATATCGCTCCCACCCCCGCGTGCCGGTCGCGGTCAACTTTGCGCCCCGGCGTCGCGTAGGGCGCACTACCCGTAGGTCGGGGCTTGCCCCAACTCCTCCGGTGTGCTGTAGCGCACCCTAAACAACCTCGGATATCTCGCGCCTCGGGCCTGGGGGGCACCCGACCATCCCCCTCCCCCCACCCCCCACAATCCGCTACACTCCCCCAACCCAACCGGAGACCCCCCATGCCCCACCCAATCCACATCGGCGTCGGCGGCTGGACCTATTAACCCTGGCGCGGCACCTTCTACCCGCCGGGTCTGAAACATGCCGACGAACTCCAGTTCGCCTCCCGCGCCCTGACGGCGATCGAGGTCAACGGCACCTACTACCGCACCCAGAAGCCGGAAACCTTCGCCAAATGGGCCAAGGAAACCCCGGACGGCTTCACCTTCGCCCTCAAGGCCCCGCGCTATTCCACCGTCCGGCGCGAGCTTGCCGGGGCAGGCGACTCTGTCCGCAACTTCCTCGCCTCCGGCCTTGACGAACTCGGCCCCAAACTCGGCCCGATCAACTGGCAGTTCATGGAGACCAAGGCCTTCGACCGCGATGACCTCGCCGCCTTCCTCGATCTTCTGCCCGACAGCCTGAACGGCCTCCCCCTCCGCCATGCCATCGAGGCGCGGCACGACAGTTTCACCTCCGACGCTTTCCTTGACCTCCTCCGTGACCGCGGCATCGCCGCCATCCGCTCCGCCGAAGGGCCCTACCCAGAGATCGACGCCACGACCGCCCCTTTCGCCTATCTGCGGATCATGGGCACGCGCGACGGCGAAGCCGCGGGCTACCCACCCGAGGAGCTGGACCGCTGGGCCGACCGACTGCGCTACATCGCAAAGGATCGGGAGGTGTTCCTCTTCGTCATTTCCGGCCACAAGGTCGCCAACCCGGCGGCAGCCGCGGCGCTGCTGGAGCGGCTAAGGGACCGGGCCTGACCCGCAAACAGCCGATTCGCCTGACAGGGTTAACGGCCAACCAGCCATACGCACGTATGCATGCAATGCATACGCGATACATACCGGTATCATACGCCGCAAACCGGTCTAACCCTTTGAATTAACGGACAGTTCTCAGAACACCCCCGTCACTTCGTACATCACCGGTTCGAACCCCTTGCACAGCTCGTTGATATGCCGGTTCCGCTCGCGCATCTCGGGGCTGCGCAGCATGGCCTGGTAATCCTCGCGCCGCTGCCATTTGGAGTAGTTGCAGATCCGGGTCCGGGCATCGTTCATGTGCAGACCCGCGCTCAGGAACCCCGGCTGGAGGCTGATGACTTCGCGGTAAGCGGCCTCCAGCGCGTCCAACAGGTCGAAGGCGGTCGCTGGGGTCATCTCGAAGGTGGTGATGACGGTTTGTCCTTGGAAATCCTTGACAATCTGGGGCATGTCGTCCTCCCTGCCATGACCCACCATGCCACAGAAACGGGGACGGCGAATGAAGTTTCTCGATCCGAATGACCCCTTCTTCGCGAAAGCCTGGGTGCGTTGGGTGACGGTCCTCTTGCCGCTGCTCTGGGCCGGGGTCGAGTTTTGGCTAAGCTCGCCCTTTTGGGGCGTCCTGTTCCTGGGAGCCGGCCTTTATGCGGGCTGGATGCTGTTCTTCAACCGCAAGCCGGATTAATCCATCCAGTCCGGGCGCGGCAGGTTCATCGCCTCGGGGTCGGCCAGGTAGACCGCGCCAACTATCAGAATCGCAACGATAATTGCCGTGAACGCGATCTTCCAGACCGACCAGGGCCGCTCACCCTGCACTTCGCCGGTCTGGCCATTAACGAGAAAGCGATAGCTTTTCCCGTTGTATTTGTAGGCCGCCATCCAGATCGGCAGGAGAATGTGCTTGAAGGTCTCGTCCCGCCAGTCGGTACTGACATCATGGACCCGCTGCTCGTCCCCACCGATGTCGCGACGGACGTCCTGCAGGATCACCGCCGCCATCCTGTCCTGGGCCTCATCATGGCCATCCGACAGGCTGACGGTATAGCCCTCGGCCTGGAATCCGGCAAGGAATTCAGGGTTGTACGGGGTAAGCGCCCCAAGATCCCAGGGGGTCAACTCATCGCCCAACCGTTCCGGCAGGCTGCGCGAGGCCATGATCAGCACGTCATCGAAATTCCGCGCCACCCGGCCCGAGGCGGAATACCAACGCGTCTTGCGAACCTGTTCCTGCCGTGTCTCCATCTTGCCATTGACCCGGACCTGCACGGTTCGCGTCTCGTAGTAATACTCGCCCCGCTCGCCGGAATAGCGGCTGGCGGTATCGGCGTCGAAGGTCCAGAAGGGCACATAGACCCCGTTCAGTGCCCGGCCCTTGCGGGCATATTCCAGAAGCGTGTTCGGTGCGAACCACAGGCTCCCCATCCAGGCCACCATCGCCTTGCGCGCTTGCGGTTCAGTCAGGCTGAACGGGACCAGCGCCTGCGGCTTGATGTGGCGCTGGGTGCCGGTATCCAGCACCACTGGCGTCGCGCAGAAGGGGCATTCGGTGGCATGGGTCGCCCCGGTGATCTCGACCTGCGCGCCGCAGTTGGGGCAGGTCGAGGTGCGGACCTCGACCATCTGCCCGCCGCCAAGATCGTCGCGCAAACCTTTCGCAAGATCAAGCTCTTGCAGGGCCAAGGCCCGGGTCCGTGGGGCCTCGGACGGTATCTCCTGCACATGGCCGCAATGGTCGCAGACCAGCTGTGTCTGGCCCGGCGCGTAGCGCAGTTGCGCCCCGCACTGTTCGCAGGGCCAGCGGTATTCGTCTTGCGGCATGGCTCAGGGTTTCGGGGGTGGCGGGGGCACCTGGTCCAGGAGGCGGGCCAAATCGGTCTCGGCGGCCATCTTCCAGCCATCCTGCCCCGGCGTCCAGACCATCGTCGCGCGGGTCAGCCGACCGTCGGCAGCGGCTTTCACGAGATCGCCCTCGCCGAACGGCCCCGAGGTCGCGCCGTCCACCGCCAGATGCCATTGCTTTCCCGCAGCCGGCGGGGGAGGCGGTGGCGGCGCTGCCGCGGCCCCGGGCTGTGCCCCCCACGGCCCCATGTTCTGCGCCATCGAGGCACCCATGCCCATGCCCATCCCGGCCCCCATCGCCGAGCCCATCGCCGATCCCGGCTGGCTCATGCTTTCGGCGGCGTTGTATTGCATGTAGCGGTTGAGGTCGCCCACCACGCCCATCGAGGTGCGCTTGTCGAGCGCCTTCTCGACTTCTTCCGGCAGGCTGATGTTTTCAATGTAGAATTCCGGGATCGACAACCCGTATTCCGCCACCTTGGGCGTGATCGCATTGGCGATGATCTTGCCCAGATCGGCCAGGTTCCCGGCCATGTCCAGCACCGGGATGCCCGACTTGGCCAGCACCTGGCTGGCTTCCTGCACGATGATATTGCGGATCTGGAAGCTGATCTCGTCGGCGGTGAACTCGCCGTCGGTGCCGACGATTTCGGTGATGAACTTGCCCGGATCGCTGACCCGCATCGTATAGGTCCCGAAGGCACGCAGACGGACCGGTCCGAACTCGGGGTCGCGGGCCATGATCGGGTTCTTGGTGCCCCATTTCTGGTCGTTGAAGCGGGTGGTGTTGACGAAATAGACCTCGGACTTGAACGGCGACTGAAAGCCGTGGTCCCAGTGCTGCAAGGTGGTCAGGATCGGCATGTTGTTGGTCTCAAGCATGTAGAGACCGGGGGTGAACACATCCGCCAGCTGGCCTTCATGGATGAAGACCGCTGCCTGACCCTCGCGCACCGTCAGCTTGGCGCCGTATTTGATCGCCTGTCCGCGCCGGTCGAAGCGCCAGACCATCGTGTCGCGGGTGTCATCCAACCAGGAGATGACGTCGATGAATTCGCCCTTGAGAAAATCGAAGACCATGGGACTCTCCGTTGCGTGTTCAACTGTCGCCGCCGGTCATCCGGCGCGCAAGGGTTTCGACGATGGGCCGCGCCTCGGCGGCGGACATGCCGGGGCGCAGCTCCGCACTGTACAGGATGCGCAGCATCATTTCGTCCTGATCGGTCAACAGCGCGAATTCTTCGTCGTCGTTGAAGATCGACGGCCGCGCGCGGGGGGAATCGTTCGGCAGGCCAAGGCCTTGCGTCATTTCCTCGTGCAGGCAGGACAGGCGCAGCAGGTCCGGATGTTCGGCGCGGATCACCGCGAAGGCCCGGGTATAGGCGCCCGAGTTGCCCTCGGCCATGGCATAGACCACGCAATAGGTCGACCGGGGCATCGCCGTGATCCCGGCCACGTCGGTTGGCGACAGGCCGCGCAGGGTGGCGTTGACCACCGGGCCAAGGGCCTCGCGCTCATCCTCGGACACCACGTAGACGAAGAAGTTCGGGTTGCGGTCATCGACCGACATCGGGTGGCCGGTGATCTGCGACAGCCGGGCCACGAAGCTGGCGATCCGGGCCCGGTCGGTGGCCTGGCGGTCGGGCGCCACGCTGGGGCCAAAGCGGACGCCGACGCGGATGGGGGCTTCCCAGCGACGCAGGCGGCTTTCGGTTTCTTCCCGGACGAATCCGCCGGTACCCCGGCGATATTCGTCGTAAAGTGCGATGCGCATGAAGTTGTCGGTCAGGGCGCGGGCGCTGACCGGGATGCCCTCGCCGCCGTCCGTGCGCAGCATCCCCTGGCTGAGCAGCAGTTGCTGGACCTGCGCATAATAGGTCGCCGCCGCCATGCTTTTGGGGGAGGGTGCGGTCGGCACCACGGGAATGGGAGGCGGCAGCTGCCGGGTCGAGCCCGAGCCCAGCATGTCGCAGGCCGATAGCGCAAGACAGGCGACCACGGCCACCAGAGATCGGACTGTTCCTGCCGCTGTCATTCCCGTCCTGCCGCCTCTCAGGCCCCTGTCGCCGGCGCGGTCTGCCGCGCCTTGGCCGAGGCCAGCGTCTCGCGCAGCTCAGCCTCCATCTTCACCAGTTCCGCCTCGGCCGCCGCGCGCTTGGCCTTGCCTTCATCCGCAATCGCCAGGCTTTCGTTGATCGTCGCGATCAGCGTCGCATTCGCGGACCTGACGGTCTCGATGTCGAAGACCCCGCGCTCCATCTCCTCGCGCACCACCTTGTTGGCGGCTTGCAGGTTCTCGGCGTTCGACTTCAGCAGTTCATTCGTCAGGTCGTTCGCGTCCCGCACCGCCTCGGCGGCCTCTTTCGAGCGCTGGATCGTCACCGCCTGCGCCAGTTGCGTCTCCCACAGCGGCACGGTGTTGACGAGTGTCGAGTTGATCTTTGTCACCAGCGACTTGTCGTTCTCCTGCACCAGCCGGATCGAGGGCAGCGACTGCATCGTCACCTGCCGCGTCAGCCGCAGGTCATGCACCCGGCGTTCCAGATCGTCGCGTGCGGCCCGCAGATCGCGCAGTTCCTGCGCGCGGATCACCTTGTCCGCCTCGGGCGCGGCGGCGACCTCGGCTTCCTTTGCAGGAATGGTCTTGCTATCGGTCTCGGCCAGCTTCGCCACGCCCGCGGCGATATACAGCGCAAGTTCGTTGTAGAAGGTCAGGGTCTTTGCGTACAGGATATCCAGGCTCTTGATATCCTTGAGCAAAGTGTTCTCGTGAATCAGCAGCTCACCAGTGACCTTGTCGATCTGGCCCTGCACATCCTCGTATCTGGCGACGAAATTGGCGAAGGGTGCCGCGCGACCCAAAAGCCGCTCCCACCAGCTTGCCTCGCGCCGCAGGTCCAGTTCATCGACCGCAAAGCCACGGATCGTGGTGACGATCTTGCGCAAACTGTCCCCCGCCGGGCCGACATCCTTGTTCTTTACGTCCTGCAGCATGGCCTGGCTGATGACCTGCAGTTCCGCCTGCGCCGACGAGCCGAAGCTGATGATCGACTGGGTGTTCGACAGGTCCACTTCACCCATGCGTTTCCTGATCGCCTCGGCCTGTTCGGCGGGCGCGGCTTCCAGCGGCACCACCTCAGAGGTCGGTTCAGCGAGGACCACGGCAGTGACCTTCTCGACCTCGGTCAGAAGTGCGGCGGCATCGGCTTGGACGGTCTCGGACATCGGATAACTCCCCTTCGGGTTCAATGATCAAATTTCAGGCGGTCACGCAGCACGGCGATTTCCACGTCGAGGTCGGTGCGGTTGTTCGACAGGAAGGCGGTGGTCTTCTGCGCGAAGGTGGTTTCCAGATCGGTCAGCAGCGCCTCATAGTCGGCGCGGGCACCGGCGTCGCGGGTCTGGGCGAAGTGATCGGCGAACTTGACCGTCGCATCGCGGGCCCCCATCAGATAGACCGACAGATACTTGCGCGCCGCCGTCAGGTCGCCCGGATCGGCCTCGATGGTACGGAAAAGGCCGCGCGCGGCGGTGGCGAACTGCTCGACCCGGCGTTCAAGGCTGCGGTCCTTCGCCCGCAGGATCGCGTCCTGCATGCCCGCGAGATAGGCCTCGCCTTCCGCGACGGCATTGGCAACCCGGCCAGTCTGGAAGGCGTCGATCCCCTCCATCCCCTTGTCCGACATCGGGTCCAGGCCGAAGGCGCCAAGATGCAGCCCCGCGCCAACCAGCGCATAGAGGACCGGATAGACCAGCCCCTGACCGGCGATGATCCCGCCGATGGCCAGTGCGGCCCCGGTCAGCACCGCGCCCATAAGCTTGCGGGGCAGGGCAGGGCGGCGGGCCAGCTTGCGGGCAGCATAGGCTGCCTCGGCCTTCAACCCCTCGCGGGTCAGCCAGGAGGCCAACACCAGAAGACCCCCGGCGGCGAGGCCAAGAAGCATGTCACGCGGGTCATCGCCGAAGGCGGGAAACAGGAAAAGGAAGGCCGACAGGAACAGAAGGTTCGCCCGCCAGAGACCGCTTGCCCTTGGCGTGGTCAGGATCGGAGGCGTGGCAGGACCGCCTGCGGCCGGACGAGTTTCCTGCGGCGAATACCTGCCACCAAATCGTTCCGCCATCACATGCCCCCCGACCAGGCCACATAGGCCACGAGGGCGACAAGCAGGATCAGCGACAGGTTCCTCAATCCGGTTCCAGACATGGTTACCCTCGCGAACCGCCTTCACGCAGCGACCTTAGCCGATGCCCCGCGCCCATGCCAGCCGCCTGCGGGGGGAATAGGCGGCATTATTCCCCTGCGCGATCAACCCTGTCGCGGGCTTTTCGGTCGTGGTCCCGGACGGGGCCCGGTGCCACGCGCGGGCTTCGGGCGGTCGGTTGGCGACCGGTCCTCGGCACCGCGCGCCGGGTTGCGGGTCGCCTTCTTCCAGGTTTCGGACAGTGTCTTCAGGCCCTCGCCGGGCTTGAGGGTCTTGCGGGCCGGTTTCCCCGAGCCGTCCGCATCAGGCGCTCCCGCCGCGCGGCGGGCTGGCTTTGCCACCGCCTTGCCGGGCTTCGGCGCGGGCTTTGCATCACCCTCCGCCAGACCCAACTGGTCCCGCAGGACCCGCGCCTTCACTTCCTCGACCTCGCCGGGCTTCAGCTCGTTCAGCCGGAACGGGCCGTAAGAGGTGCGGATCAGCCGGTTCACCGTCAGCCCGATGTGGTTCATCGCCCGACGGATCTCGCGGTTCTTGCCCTCGCGCAGGCCGACGGTCAGCCAGGCATTCGCACCCTGATGGCGGTCGAGCTTCACCTCCATCGGCTGGAACCGCTCGCCGTCGATGGTGATCCCCTTGCGCAGGGGCTCGATCTCCGGCTCGGTCGGGTTTCCCTTCACCCGCACCCGGTATTTCCGCAGCCAGCCGGTCGAGGGGAGTTCGAGCCGACGCTTCAACTCCCCATCGTTGGTGAGGAGCAGAAGCCCCTCCGAGTTGAGGTCGAGCCGCCCCACCGACATCACGCGCGGCATGTCCTCGGGCAGGTGGTCGAAAACGGTGTCGCGACCTTTCTCATCAGAGGCGGATGTCACCAGCCCCTCAGGCTTGTAATAGAGCCAGAGGCGCGGCGGTTCGGGTTCGGCGACCGGCTCGCCGCGGACGGTGATCTTGTCCTTCGCCGTCACGTTCAGGGCGGGCGAGGTGATCACCTTGCCGTTGACCTTGACCTCGCCCAGTTCGATCAGCCGCTCCGCCTCACGCCGAGAGGCGATGCCGGCGCGGGACAGGACCTTGGCGATGCGGTCGCCTTCCGGGCTGTCCGAAGTCTTCGGGGCGGCCTTGGCGGGGGCTTTGGGCTTTTCTTTTCCGGTCATGGCCATCATCCTTCGGGCCGTGGTGGCCGGGCGGGCAGGATATTGAAGCGGGCATGAAAGAGCAACGCGAAGGGTTCCGGTCGTTCATGGCCGCCGCGCTGGATGAGGCGCGCGCAGCGGCGGCGCGCGGCGAGGTGCCGGTGGGGGCGGTGGTCGTCTCGGGAGAGAGGGTGCTGGCAAGGGCGGGCAACCGCACGCGGGAACTGGCGGACCCCACGGCCCATGCCGAGATGCTGGCGATCCGCGAGGCTTGCCGGGTGACGGGGTCGGAGCGGCTGACGGGCTGCGATCTTTATGTGACGCTGGAACCCTGCCCGATGTGTGCGGCGGCGATCTCGGCGGCGCGGATCGGGCGGCTTTATTACGGGGCGGCGGACCCGAAATCCGGCGGGGTCGCGGTGGGCGCGCGGGTGTTCAGCCATCCCCAGTGCCACCACGTTCCCGAGGTCTACGACGGGATCGGGGCGGGGGAAGCGGAGGCCCTGCTGAAGGGGTTTTTTCTGGACAGGCGGGGGTAACTGCCCCTCGCCAGATATATCCCTGGAGCCCGGTTTGCCTGCTGCGTCCCCATGGTGCAGGGCAAACTGGCTTGACCACGGATTGATACCCACGATCAAGCCATTGTTTTCATTGTCCGGCCAAGGCTGCCTAAAGGGGGCCTCCCGTCAGATCCGGATCGGGTCCAGCACCTCATGCTCGATCACCTCGATCCCCGGTGGCAGCCCGGCGCGCAGGACGCTCGCATCCTGGGCCAGAAGGCCGAAGGTCTTGTAGTGGCAGGGGATGATCCAGCGGAAGTTGAACCATTTCCGCGCCGCCCAGGCCGCGCGCGCCATATCCATCGTGTAATGCCCGCCGCAAGCAAGGATGCCGATGTCGGGCTGGTGATACTCGGCCATCCAGCCCATGTCGGCCATGATGTCGGTATCGCCGGAAAGATAGATCGTGTGGCCTTCGCCCGCGATCATGAAACCCGCCGCATCGCCTGCCGGGAGAAGGCCCTTGCCCCCGAAGTCGATCGAGGCGGAATGGACCGCATTGACCATCGTGACCTTCGCGCCGTTCAGCGTCAGCGTGCCGCCCTTGCCGAAGCCGACCGTCTCGGCCAATTCGTTCGCGTTCATCCACTCGGAAAGCTCGTGGATGCAATGCACCTTGATCCCCAGCTTCTTCGCCAGCCGCCCGGCGTCCGAGGCGTGGTCGCCGTGGGCATGCGTCAAAAGGATATGGGTCGCTCCCTTCACCGCCTCGTCTTCGCGGCCGGCGGGGAACATCGGATTGCCGCTCAGCCAGGGATCAACCAAGAGGACGGCCTCCTCGATCTCGATGCGAAAGCCGGAATGGCCGAGCCAGATGATCTGCATGTCTTTCTCCTTACTTAAGCGGGCAAGGCTAAGGGCTAACTTGTACCCATGACAATCCTGCGATCTGGCAATTGGCGGGAATGACCCGCCGTAAGCTGTTGCCATGCTGGCACAGGCCCCGGCCCATTTCCGTGAAAGACGGAATTCCCGTGCGATTCTCGCGCGGACCTGTTACCCGGACCGTCCACGTTCCACGCGAGCCAGGGAGGCGGACATATGACTGCATATACCCGTCAAGGAATTTCCCTTGGGCTGGCCGCTGGCGTCCTTGTCCGATCGCAGACCAACCGAACCTGCTGAGGACTGCCGGACCCGGGCGCAAGGCGCCGAAGGCCCGATCCTTTCAACCCGCTGAGTGCTGACCTGCTGGCGCATCGCGCCTGATCCGGTCGGCCCGTTCCCACCCCTGGCATAGGACCGGACGACTGCGCGTCGCCGGACAACGACATGACACCGATCCTCCATTCCGAACCCCTTGCGCTGCATGTGGCGCTTGACGACATCATCCGCACACATGGCCGTTGGCGGGTGCTGATGGCGCTTGCCTTGCGGTCGCTGCGCCCGGCGACCCCCTTGCCGCCTCTGGGTCTGAACGACCACCTGCGCCGGGACATCGGGCTTGATCCGCTGCCGCCCGGACGGGATTGCCTGCTGTAGGACCTGCCCCTGCTCCTTCCTGCGCTTGCGGGGCGGGGCAGGGGCGGCTAAACGGGGCCAAACCCAAGGGAGAGCCCCATGGCCATTGACATCGACACCGCCCGCAAGGTGGCAAAGCTGGCCCGGATCCGGGTCGAGGAGGCTGATCTGCCGAAGCTGGCGGGCCAGCTTTCCGGCATCCTGGGCTTCATGGAGCAGCTGAACGAGGTGGACGTGACGGGGGTGGAGCCGATGACCTCGGTTACGCCGATGCGGCTGAAGCGGCGGGCGGATGTGGTGACCGACGGCAATATCCAGGCCGAAGTGTTGAAGAACGCGCCCGATGCGCGGGAAGGGTTCTTTGCTGTGCCGAAGGTGGTAGAATGAGCGCGAATACCTGGACCATTTCCGCCGCGCGGGATGCTCTGAGGAAGGGCGAGATTTCGGCGGTCGATCTGACCATGTCCTGCTTGACGGCAATCGACGCCGGGGACGCGCTGAACGCCTTTGTCCACAAGACGCCGGAGATCGCGCTGGAACAGGCGCGGGCGGCGGATGCACGGATCAAGGCCGGGGAGGCCCCGGCGATGTGCGGGATTCCCCTGGGGATCAAGGATCTGTTCTGCACCAAGGGCGTTCCTTCGCAGGCGGCGTCGAACATCCTGAAGGGCTTCAAGCCGGAGTACGAATCCACCGTCACCTCGAAGCTGTTCGGGGCGGGTGCGGTGATGCTGGGCAAGCTGAACATGGACGAATTCGCCATGGGCTCGTCCAACGAGACCTCTTGCTATGGCAATGTGGTGAACCCCTGGCGGCGCAAGGGCTCGAACGTCGAGCTGACGCCGGGCGGGTCCTCGGGTGGCTCGGCGAGCGCGGTGGCGGCGGACCTGTGTCTGGCGGCGACCGGGACGGATACCGGCGGGTCGATCCGCCAGCCAGCGGCCTTTGCCGGGATCGTCGGGATCAAGCCGACTTATGGCCGGGTGAGCCGTTGGGGAGTGGTGGCTTTTGCCTCGTCGCTGGATCAGGCCGGGCCGATGACCAAGACGGTGCGCGATGCGGCGATCATGCTGGGCGCGATGGCCGGACATGATGCGAAGGATTCGACCAGCGCCGATGTTCCGGTGCCGGATTTCGAAGCGGCGCTGAGCGGTGACATCAAGGGCAAGGTCATCGGTATCCCGAAGGAATACCGGATGGACGGGATGCCTGCCGAGATCGAGGCGCTGTGGCAGCAGGGCATTGCGATGATGAAGGATGCGGGGGCCGTGGTGCGGGATATCTCGCTGCCGCATACCAAATACGCGCTGCCGGCCTATTATGTGATCGCGCCTGCGGAGGCGTCGTCGAACCTCGCCCGCTATGACGGGGTGCGCTATGGGCATCGGGCGAAGCTGGCGCAGGGCGACGGGATCACCGAGATGTATGAGAAGACCCGGGCCGAAGGCTTCGGGCCAGAGGTGCAGCGCCGGGTGATGGTGGGGACCTATGTGCTGTCGGCCGGGTTCTATGACGCCTATTACAACCGCGCGCGCAAGGTGCGGGCGCTGATCAAGCGCGACTTCGAGACGGTGTTTGCGGACGGGGTGGATGCGATCCTGACGCCGGCGACGCCGTCTGCGGCCTTCGGGCTGGGCGAGATGGCGGATGCCGATCCGGTGCAGATGTATCTGAACGACGTCTTCACGGTGACGGTCAACCTTGCGGGGTTGCCGGGGGTGGCGGTTCCGGTGGGGCTGGACGGCCAGGGGCTGCCGCTGGGGCTGCAACTGATCGGGCGGCCCTGGGAAGAGGCAGAGTTGCTGAATTACGCACATGTGTTGGAAAGCCGTGCGGGCTTTGTGGCCAAAGCGGAAAAATGGTGGTAAGGGGCCGCGAAACGCACCCTTCTGAGGCAGTGATGAGCCGTACCTTTGTTCCCGCCACTGGCGCCGTCCTGTCTGCGCTGATGCTGGCCGCCTGCACCCCGTCAACGCCGGACAGCGGCGCGGGCGTCGGATTCCAGGACTACAACAGCTATATCCGTGGCGCGTCGCCTGCCCCGGCCGGGGCTCCGGTAACGGTGGTGCCGCCGGGGGGCGGTTTCGACCCTGCGGCGGCCTCGGCGGCGATCGACCGGGCGCAGGGAACGTCTCCGATGACGGACACACCTTTGGTGGCGCCCGTGGTCGCGCCGACGCCAACGGCGACTCCGCTGCCGACCGACAGTTCCGACCGTCCGCGAGGCGGGGCGCCTGCCGGGATCAAGGAAGAATCGGGCGAGGTCGCCAGCCACACCGGGATTTCCGACGAGCAGGATTTCGACGCGGTCTCCTCACGCGAGACGATCGAGAGCGACAAGGAACGCATCGCGAAGAACCGGGCGGATTATGTGGTGGTCCAGCCGAAGGACTTGCCGCAGCGGCCGGGCGATACCGGGCCGAACATCGTGGAATTCGCGCTGGCCACCACTCATGCGCCCGGCGTGCAGATGTACAAGCGGTCGGGGATGAGCCTGCGCAGCGCGGATTCGGCCTGCGCCAAGTACTCCTCGCCCGATCAGGCGCAGCAGGACTTCCTGGCCAAGGGCGGGCCTGATCGCGACCGGGCGGGGATCGACCCGGATGGCGACGGTTTCGCCTGTTCCTGGGACCCGCGCCCGTTCCGCACCGCGCTGCAGTGAACCTGACACACCCCTCGCCGAACTTTGGCGAGCGGCGGGGCGGGGCTGGCGTAGAGCTGGTCGTGCTGCACTATACCGCGATGCCATCTTGCGCCGAGGCGCTGGCGCGGCTGTGCGATCCGCTGGCCGAAGTGTCGGCGCATTACCTGATCGACGGCGATGGCACGGTGCTGTCGCTGGTCGGGGAAGCCGCGCGGGCCTGGCACGCCGGCGCAGGGGAATGGCGGGGCATGGGCGATGTGAACTCACGCTCCATCGGGATCGAGCTGGCCAATACCGGGCAGGAACCTTTCGCCGAACCGCAGATGGCGGCGCTGGAGCGGCTGCTGGCGGACCTGCTGGACCGGCATCGGCTGGGACCGGAGGCGGTGATCGCGCATTCCGATATGGCACCGGACAGAAAGGGCGACCCCGGGCCGCATTTCGACTGGCGGCGGTTGGCCTTGCAGGGGCTGGCGGTCTGGCCTGATCCCGAGGTGGCCCCCCCACCCATCCCGCCCCCACTGGGGGGGCGGGGGGCACTTCCGGGGACATGGCGGGCTTTCTCGCCGACCTTCGGGCCTTCGGCTACCCCGAGGCCGCGCCGGACAGGCTGCTGACCGCGTTCCGCCTGCGCTTCCGGCCCTGGGGCAGAGGGCCGCTGGATGCCACGGATTGCGCGCTGGCAAAGGGCCTGCGCAGGATTGCAGTTGACGGATCGCGCGTGGACGCCTAACTCACCGCTCGCGCGGAGGGCTGGATGGCCGCGGGGGTGACCCCGAGGAAAGTCCGGACTCCCGTTGGCAAGGGTGCCGGGTAACGCCCGGCGGGGGCAACCCCAGGGAAAGCGCCACAGAGAAGAGACTGCCTTGCCACGAACGAAGGTTCGCCTTCGCTAGGGCAGGGCGATGGTGAAACGGTGGGGTAAGAGCCCACCGCGGACTTGGCGACAAGGACGGCACGGCAAGCCCCACCCGGAGCAATGCCAAATAGGGGCCTCGCGCGGGGCAGGTCGGGTGACCGATACCGCCGCAGGGACGCCAACGCCCGAGAGGCCCGGGTTGGCAGCTTGACCGCCGTGGCAACACGGTTGGCAGAGGAATGGTCATCCATGGTCGCAAGACCG
The DNA here is from genome assembly GCA_017303485.1 of Rhodobacterales bacterium. Lineage (GTDB taxonomy): Bacteria > Pseudomonadota > Alphaproteobacteria > Rhodobacterales > Rhodobacteraceae > Tabrizicola. The sequence goes on along the minus strand of JAFLCY010000072.1, from coordinate 6,555 downwards.
GGACAGAATCCGGCTTACAGGCTCTCCGCGCAAATTGACCGTTGGCCAGCGGTTTCGCGGTTGACTCTGCCGCCCGCGTGGCTAAAAGGCGGGCTTCAAGGATTTGACCGGGGGCCGCTGGATTCCCCGATGCAGAGGAAACGACCATGGCAAAGCCCGCCACCATCAAGATTCGCCTGAACTCGACCGCGGGCACCGGCCACTTCTATGTGACCAAGAAGAACGCCCGTACCATGACCGAAAAGATGGTCATCAAGAAGTACGATCCCGTGAAGCGGGAGCATGTCGAATACAAGGAAGGCAAGATCAAGTAAGATCTTCGCCGATCCAGGGGATCAGGGGCCGTGTCCGTGGGACGCGGCCCTTTTCCTTTGGCGGTAAGCCCGCGCTGACGGAGGCGGGGACGCTTCCGCTTGACGGTCGACCTCAGCACGGTGAGGACGATGGCAGCAAACGGAGGCCCGTCATGGAACGCAATCACCGGGAAGAACATTACGTCGCGCGGGTCGGCTGGCTGCGGGCGGCGGTGCTGGGGGCGAATGACGGGATCGTCTCGACCGCCTCGCTGATCGTGGGGGTCGCGGCGGCCTCAGGGCGGGGTGAAGTGCTGCTGGCCGGGGCGGCGGGCCTCGCGGCGGGGGCGCTGTCGATGGCGGCCGGGGAATATGTCTCGGTCTCGTCGCAGTCGGATACCGAAGCGGCAGACATTGTGCGCGAACGGGCCGAGATCGCCGCTGACCCCGAGGAGGAGTTGCGCGCGCTGGCAGGGATATACGAGGACCGGGGCGTGCCGCCGGATCTGGCACGTCAGGTGGCCGAAGCTTTGCATGCCAAGGACCCGTTGGCCGCCCATGTCCGCGACGAGTTGGGGATATTCGAGCATACCGAGGCGCAGCCGCTGGTGGCGGCGGGGGCCTCGGCGCTGACCTTCGCGGTGGGGGCGGCGCTGCCGCTGGCGACGGCGGCTCTGGTGCCGGAGCCGGCGATCAGCCTTTGGGTCACGGCGCTGTCGCTGATCTTTCTGGCGATGCTTGGCGCGGTGGGCGCCAAGACAGGCGGGGCCTCGATCTGGCGCGGGGTCTTGCGGGTGACGTTCTGGGGCGCGGCGGCCATGGCGGTGACGGCGCTGGTCGGCAAGGTGTTCGGGGCCGTGGTCTGAGAGGGCCATCGCAAACGAAAAGGGCCGGTCCTGCGACCGGCCCTTTCGTCATTTGTCAGGAAGGTTATTCCCGGTTGCCCATGAACTGCAGCAGGAACATGAACAGGTTGATGAAGTCCATGTAGAGGTTCAGCGCGCCCATGATGGCGGCCTTGCCCAGCCACTCGCTGTCCATCGCATGTGCGTGTTGCAGGTAGGTGTTCTTGATGTTCTGCGTGTCATAGGCGGTCAGGCCTGCGAAGATCAGCACGCCGATCACCGAGATCGCGAAGGCCAGCGCCGAGGAGGCGATGAAGATGTTCACGATCATCGCGACCAGAAGGCCGATCAGACCCATCATCAGGAAGGTGCCCATCGCGCTGAGATCGCGCTTGGTGACATAGCCATACAGCGACAGGCCCGCGAATGCGATCGCAGTGATCAGGAAGGTCTGGGCGATGGAGACGCCCGTGAAGACCTTGAAGATCCAGGCCAGCGACAGGCCCATCACCGCGGCGAAAGCGTAGAAGAACACCTGCGCGGCAGCCGCCGACATGCGGTTCAGCATGGCGCCGAAAGCGAAGACCATGGCGAGGGGGGCGAACATCACCACCCAGCCCAGGATGTTCGGGCGCAGGGTCATCGGGTCGCGGAAGATCGCCAGAAGCGCGTCGGAGGTCCCGACGGCCCAGGCGACGCCTGCGGTGACGACCATCGCCACCGACATCAGCCCGTAAACCTTGTTCATATGGGCGCGAAGCCCTTCGTCAATCCGGACGCCGGCGCCTACGCCTACGCTGCGGATCGTGTCATATTCAGCCATTGAAGCCTCCGATGTTGTCCCTAAGGGCAACGCCGGGGGAACCGGCGCGACCTCATGCGGGAAATATTGGGACTTGCGCCTGCAATTTCAAGCACCTTGGCCGCGTCCGGGCTGCGAAAACCGGGGCCGGATCAGCCCTGCCAGTGCCTGGGCGCATCCCAGGCCGGGCGTTTGGCTTCGGTCAGGGCCTCCGGGAGCGTGAGGCCGACATCGCGAAGCAGACGCTCGTCAAGCTGCGCGAGTGCGCGGCGCGAGCGGGACATGGCCGCGGCAGACAGCACCCGGGCGGGGAAACGAAGGGCGGCGACAGCCGCCAGACGAAGGTGGGCAATGAGGGGGAGGGCAAGACGGAAAGCGGACATGGCGGGAGCCTTTCATGCAGAACCGTGATATTTCGATGCTGCTGCATCATCACGATTGAACAGTGCGCTTTGCCGATGCATAATGGAAACGAATGATTGTGAACCCGTGAATCAGGATTTGTGATATGCCGCGCAACCTCGACCTCTCGTCACTTCGCTCTTTCGTCACCGTGGCCGATGTCGGCGGGGTGACCCGGGCGGCGGGCTACCTGAACCTGACGCAGTCGGCGGTTTCGATGCAGATCAAGCGGCTGGAAGAGTCGCTGGGTCTGTCCCTGTTCCTGCGCGCGGCGCGAAAGCTGGCCCTGTCGCCCGAAGGAGAACAGCTTCTGTCCTATGGCCGCCGGATGCTGGCGCTGAACGACGAGGCGCTGTCGCTCTTGTCATCAACCGCCTGCGGCGGAGAGATCCGGCTGGGGGTGCCGCATGACGTTGTCTATCCGGGGATCCCCGGCATCCTGCGGCGGATGGCGCAAGCCTATCCGCGGGTGCGGATCAACCTCGTGTCATCCTTCACCCTGTTGATGAAGCAGGAGTACGCGCGGGGCGGGTTCGACGTGATGATCACCACCGAGGAGGCGCCCGATCCCGCGGCAGAGGTGCTGTCGTCGCGCGGGCTGGTCTGGGTGGGGGCACCGGATGGCAATGCCTGGCAGCGGCGGCCCGTTCGCCTGGGGTTCAAGGACACCTGCATCTTCCGCACCCGGGCACAGGCGGCGCTGGAGGCGGCGGGCCTGCCCTGGGAGATGGCGACGGGGGGCGAAAGCGAGCAAGCGGTCGAGGCGACGGTTGCAGCGGATCTGGCGGTGACGGTTCGGATGCAGGGCAGCATCCCGGAGGGCATGGCGCCGATTGTCGGCGACAACCAGCTGCCACCCGTTGGCGAGATGAAGCTTGGGCTTTATCGCGCAAACCGCCGCTCGGACGAGGCGATGGATCTCTTGATCAGCGAGATCCGCTGCGCCTACGGCAGTTGACCGACGCGGATCACGACCTTTCCGGTCGCCTTGCGGTCACGCAAGAGGGCAAGTCCTTCCGGGAAGGCGGCGAACGGCAGGACGTGGCTGACATGCGGCCGGATCAATCCCTCGGCCCGCCAGCGCAGAAGTTGCGCCATACTGTCGGCGACAAGCTTTGGCGCATGGGCCTCAAACCCGCCGTACCAGAAGCCCGAGACGGTAAGGTTCTTCACCAGAAGAAGGTTGGCCGGAACCTGCGGCACCTCGCCCGAGGCGAAGCCGATGGCCAGCAAACGCCCTTCGGGCCTGCAGGCGCGCAAGGCCTCGTCAAAGGCGGGGCCGCCGACGACATCATAGACGACATCCACCCCGCCTGCGGCCCGAAGCGTCTCTTTCAGCCCAGGCGCGTCGCTGTCGATCAGCATGTCCGCCCCGGCCTCGCGCGCGATAGAAAGTCGAGCCTCGCCCCGGGCCGAGGCGATCACCCGTGCGCCCAGCCGTTTGCCGATTTCGACCGCAGTCAGCCCGACGCCCCCGGCCGCCCCGGTGACGAACAGCGTTTCGCCCGGTTGCAGGCGGGCTGTATGGGCAAGGGCGAGATGCGACGTGCCGTAGGCGATGGGAAACCCGGCGGCTTCCTCGAAGCTCATCTCCTCGGGGAACGGGCTCAGCCGGTGGGCGGGAAGGCATATCCGCTCGGCCAGAGCCCCGGCCGGACAGGTCGCCAGCACCCGCGTACCAACGGGCGGCCCATCGGTTGCAGAGCCCAAAGTCTCGACCACGCCCGAAAATTCCATGCCTGGAATGAAGGGCGGGGTCTGCCGGACCTGGTACTTACCCTGAATCGCAAGCATATCCGCGAAGTTGAGCCCAACTGCTTCCACACGCACAACGATTTCGCCTTTAGCGGGAATCGGCGCCGGAACTGTGGATAACGCCGGCTCTGCGCCAAGCTCCAAGATCCGCCAGGCCTGCATCCTTGACCCTTTTCCTTGCTGTTGTTTCTACTACCTACGGTGTATCGTTGTTAACCATCGTACAGTTTCTTGCAACGCAATGATCAAGTTTTTCGCAAAATGCGACGAGCCAGATGGATGTTATGCAAAATGCAATGCGAAATGCGATACCACTCTAGGGCGAGCGCCGATTCGGTAGAGACTCTCCTGCGGGTATTTCTCAACAACCACGCCGTGTGTTATACAAGTGAATAATTTGACATATCCAAAAGGACAGGTTTTGGCGTCTCGGGAAGTTATTTTGTTGCGGCGTCCTGGATGGCCAATTTTGGCATGAAACTTGCTTATAGATCACCGAGGGGAACTGACACTCGATCTGGAGTTTAGAATGAAGCATCCCGTAGACGCACATGTTGGCAAGCGCATCCGTCACCGTCGTTGGATGGTGGGCATGACCCAACAGCAGCTCGCCGACAAGGTGGGCATCAAGTTCCAGCAGATCCAGAAATATGAGACCGGCATGAACCGGGTCAGCGCATCGCGTCTCTGGGACGTGGCGGATGCGCTGGGCGTGTCGATCTCGTTCTTCTTCGATGGTCTCGGCGAGGGTCAGGCCGCACCGGCCTATGCCCACGGCGACATGATGTCGGACAAGGAAGCTCTGGAACTGGTCCGGTCCTACTACGCCATTCCCGAGGCGCAGCGCCGTCGCCTGTTCGACCTGGCCCGGGTTCTGTCCGAAGCCGCCTGATTGCGGCCTTGACCTCGTCCCCCCGGGCGTTTAGCGCGCCCTGGGGGCGGTCCCCTCTCGCGGGATCGGCAGGCCAAGAGGGACAGAATGCAGATTTCCGAGGCTTTGGCGTCCGAACTGATTGCGACGGCGCATGAACTGGCGGATGTGGCGCGGGTTGCCACGCTGTCTTACTTCCGGTCGCGTGACCTTGCGGCGGAAACCAAGGAAATCGAACGCTTCGACCCGGTGACGGCCGCCGACCGCCTGTCCGAAGAGCGCATGCGCGAAGTCCTTGCCCGTCGCCGTCCACAGGACGGTATCCTGGGCGAGGAATTCGGCGCGCGCGCGGGGTCCACCGGGCTGACCTGGGTGCTTGACCCGATCGACGGGACACGCGGCTATCTGTCCGGGACCCCGACCTGGGGCGTGCTGATCTCGGTCCGCGATGCCGAGCGGGTGCTCTACGGTATCATCGACCAGCCCTACATTGGCGAACGCTTCGAGGGTGGGCTGGGTCGCGCCCTGACGAAAGGTCCGATGGGCGAGGTGCCGCTTGGCGTGCGCTCTGCCCGCCCGCTGGCGCAATCGATTCTGTTCTCGACCTTTCCCGAGGTTGGCACATCCGAAGAAGGCGCGGCCTTCCGCCGGGTCGCGTCGGGTGCGAAGCTTGTTCGCTACGGGACCGATTGCTACGCCTATGCGCTGATCGCGGCGGGCCAGATCGACCTGGTGATCGAAGCCGGGCTGCAGGCCTATGACGTGCAGGCCCCCATCGCGGTGATCGAGGCGGCGGGCGGTATCGTCACCGATTGGCAGGGCCGCCCGGCTCTGGAGGGCGGGCGGATTCTGGCGGCCGCGAGCCGGGAGTTGCATGCCGAGGCTCTGGCGCTGTTGAACGGCTGAGACCGACCGCGGAATTTCCTGCAATTCCAGTAAACGCCTGCGGGAAAATCCGGGCCTGTTGTGGATCCGAAGCGGCTTGTCCGGCCGGTGCCTGTGCAGCTATTCTCATCCGGTCGCCCGTGTCCTTCGCCCTTCTGACGGTCGACCCGGTTTCCCCCTGAAACCGAAGGGTGCGCAATAGGTGCATCCATGACCGACCTCCTGATCCGCAATGCCGATGCCGTCGTGACCATGAACGCCGCCCGGGCCGAGGTGGCGGGTGCCGATGTTCATGTCCGCGATGGTGTGATCCGGGCTATCGGGGTCGGCCTTGCCGTTCCGGGGGCCGAGGTGATCGAGGCGAAGGGTTGCGTGGTGACGCCGGGTCTCGTCAACACCCACCATCACCTTTACCAGACGCTGACCCGCGCGGTGCCCGGCGGGCAGGACGCGCTTCTGTTCGGCTGGCTGAAGACGCTGTATCCTATCTGGTCACGTTTCGGGCCGGAGGAGATGTTCACCTCGGCCCAAGTCGGGCTGGCGGAACTGGCGCTGTCGGGCTGCACGATGACCTCGGACCACCTGTATCTCGATCTGCTTTTTTTGCTGTTCGGTGGCTTTTTCCTTGCCGCCGATTTCGGCCTCGATCGCCGCCAGTTGCCGCTTCGCCATCGAGAGGTCGGCCGCTTTCTGGACGGCGAC
>JAFLCY010000007.1 GCA_017303485.1 Rhodobacterales bacterium | reverse complement strand
GCGGGGGTGCTGCCGGCGGCGCGGTTCAACGATACGGCACATGGGTCGCGGGCCGGGGGCGCGCTGCATGCGGCGGCGACCGGGGCCGCGGCGGGCTTCATGGCGGCGGCGGACAAGGTGAAGCTGGACGCGATCAGCGGGACCAACACCGGCGACCAGACGATTGCGCTGACCGGAGATGTCACCGGGTCCGGGACGGGGAGCTTCGCCGCCACGATTGCCGGGAATGCGGTGACGAACGCGAAGCTGGCCGATGTGGCGACCGGCACGATCAAGGGGCGCGCGACGGCGGGAACCGGCGACCCCGAAGACCTGACCGGGGCGCAGGCGACAGCGCTTCTGGACACGTTCACCGGCAGCACGAAAGGCCTGGTCCCGGCGTCCGGCGGCGGGACGACGAATTTCCTGCGGGCGGATGGCACCTTTGCGGCACCTCCCGGCGGCGGCGGGTCGCCCGGCGGGGTCTCGGGCAAGGTGCAGTACAACAACGCCGGGGCCTTTGCGGGCGCGGCCGACATGGAGATCGAGGGCGGACAGCTTCGGTTCCCGGCCATCGCGACGCCTGCGGCCCCGGCCTCGGGCGGGCTCAAACTGTTCGGTCAGAGCCTTGCGGGCCGGATGCTGCCGACCTGTCTTGGCCCGAGCGGGCTGCAATCGCCGCTTCAGCCGATCATCTCGCGAAGCCGCATCCGTCTTTATGTGGTCGTCGGGAACGGCGGGACGGACGTGAACCTCGGGTTCGCCCTGACAACGACCGGGAGCGTTGTTGCCGTCAACTGGGCTGCGACGAACTTCAGGACCCGGATATCCTGGCGGCGTTTCGGCATCACGACGGCATCGGCGACCGCCGTCTGTGGCATGCGTGGCAACGCCAACATGTTCACGGTCGGGGCGGACATTGCCAATGCGGGCGGTTTCTACCTGGCCTGGACCTTCTCGCCCGGAACCGGGGTGGCGAACGCGAACCATCGCCTTTTCGTCGGGATGCGATCCTCTACCGCTGCTCCGACCGATGTTGATCCGTCCAGCACGACGAACATGGTCGGGGTCGGGTACGACTCGGCCGATACGAATATGCAGATCATGCACAACGACGGCAGCGGCACCGCGACCAAGATCAATCTGGGCGCCAGCTTCCCCAAGCCTTCGGCGGATGCGACCAAGGCATACCGCATCGAGCTTTTCTCGCCGCCCGGAACGACGCAATTGGTCGGCTATCTGTTGACCGACCTTGAGACGGGGGCAACTGCAAGCGGGACGGTTACGACCGATCTGCCCAGCACGACAACGGGCCTGAACGTCTACTCGCAGATGAGTGTCGGCGGGACCAGCTCGGTTGTCGGGTTGGATCACGGACTGGTCTATATGGAGACGGACAACTGACATGACCCTGCATGTACTTTTCACCAAGGACGGCATCCCGGGCTGGATCGGCTCCGAGCCGCGCGAGGGCAGCGAGCCGGTCGAGGACATGAGCATCGAGTTCCTGGCCGGGCATCGCCGGACTCCCAAGGGAAACTGGGTGGCGCGCGTGATCGCCGAGCCGGTGCCCCCCACGCCCGAAGAGATCGCAGCCGAGGCGGAGGCGGCCTATGCGGCGGCGCTGGAGGCGCGGGACATGGCCCTGCGCGCGGCATTGGCGGCCGAGGCCGATCCGCAGTTCTTCCGCTGGCAGCGGGGCGAGGCGGACAAGGAAGACTGGCTGGCTGCCGTTGCCGGGGTGAAGGCGCGGTTTCCGAAGCCGGACAAGCCCTGACAGCCCGGCGGCCCGTCCGAAACGGCGGGCCGCCGCCTCGTTTGCGGGCAGAGCCGCATCGTTTGACAGCCCGTCATGCCCTGCATAGACATGCCATCGGCGTCACGAGAAGGCTGCACGATGCGCATTGCGATGGTCGGAACGGGATATGTCGGGCTGGTCTCGGGGGCATGCTTTTCCGATTTCGGGCATGACGTGGTCTGCGTCGACAAGGACGCAGCCAAGATCGAGCGGCTGAAGCGCGGCGAGGTGCCGATCTTCGAGCCGGGGCTGGAGGCGCTGATCGCGAAGAATGCGGCGGCCGGGCGGTTGTCGTTCACGACCGATCTGGTCGGGGCGGTCGACGGCGCCGAGGCGGTGTTCATCGCGGTCGGAACGCCCACCCGGCGCGGCGACGGCCATGCCGACCTGAGCTATGTGATGGCGGCAGCGGCCGAGATCGGCCGGGCGCTGACCGGCTATGCGGTGATAGTGACCAAGTCGACCGTGCCGCTGGGGACCAACCGCAAGGTGGCCGAGGCTGTTCGCGCGGCCAATCCGGCAGCTGCGTTCGACGTGGCCTCGAATCCGGAATTCCTGCGCGAGGGTGCGGCGATCGACGATTTCATGCATCCCGACCGCGTGGTCGTGGGGGTGGAGACCGCGCAGGCAAGGAAGGTGATGGCCGACCTCTATCGCCCCTTGTCCCTGCGCGAATTCCCGATGGTCTATACCGGGCTGGAAAGCGCCGAGATGATCAAGTATGCGGCCAACGCCTTCCTGGCCACCAAGATCACCTTCATCAACGAGATCGCGGCCCTGTGCGAACGGGTCGGCGCGGATGTGAAGACCGTGGCCCGCGGAATCGGTATGGACGGCCGGATCGGCGACAAGTTCCTGAACGCCGGTCCGGGCTACGGCGGAAGCTGTTTCCCCAAGGACACCAAGGCTTTGGCCAGGATCGGCCAGGACAATTCCGTGCCGATGCAGATCGTCGAGACGGTGATCAAGGTCAACGACGAGGTGAAGCGGCGGATGATCGACAAGATCGTCGATCTTTGCGGCGGCAGCTTGCGCGACAAGACGATTGCCGTCCTGGGCGTCACCTTCAAGCCGAACACCGACGACATGCGCGAGGCCCCCTCTCTGACGATCATCCCGGCGCTGGTCGGGGGCGGGGCAAGGGTGCGGATCAGCGATCCGCAGGGAAGGCATGAGGGCGAGGCGCTCTTGCCCGGGGTGAAGTGGATCGAGAACCCCTACCAGGCGGCCAACGATGCCGATCTGGTGGTGCTTCTGACCGAGTGGAACGAGTTCCGCGCGCTGGATCTCGCCAAGCTTGCCCGGAAGATGGCGACACCCCAGATGGTCGACCTGCGCAATGTCTACGACCCGTTGGAAGTGCGCGCGGCAGGCTTCACCGCCTATGTCGGCGTCGGGCGCTGAGCGCGGCGGCACTTCGGAGTTTCAGACGGCTTTAGTGAAAATCGCGGGCAATCGCCGCGCGTGCGCCATGATTGCACCCCGGGTCCCGGGCCCTTGCCACCCTATCCTTGGCCTTGGGTAAATGGGTGTGACTGGGGCCGGAAGTGATCAGCTTTCAGGTGGTGGAGACGTTCACGGCAGCGCCGCTGAACATGGTGTCGGGCATTTCGGATCTGGAACTTGTCGTTCAGGACGGCAAGGCGCTTTTGTACAGCGCGACGCGGGCCGGGGGCGGGGTGCTGGCGCTGGATGTCAGCGGCGCGATGGCGCTTGTGGACCAGGATTCGGTGACGCCCGGCGCGGCTCTGGCGGCGGATGCGGTGATCGAACGGGTCACGATCAACGGCGCCACCAACCTGATCGTCACCGGGGCGAACGAGGCAGGGGTGCAGGCCTATGCGGTGGCCGGGGACGGCTCGCTTGGCACGGCGATGCAACTGCCGGGCAGCCTGGCCGGGGCAATCGCGGCGCAAAGCGTGGTGCAGATCGGGGAGGCGACCTATTTTCTCTGCGCGCGAACGGGCGAAAGCACGATCTACACCTATGCGGTTGCGGCCAACGGCAGCATGTCGCTGGTCGGTTCGCGCGTGCTGGACGGGCCGCACAGCGGGGTCGACATTGCCGCGCTGACGCCGGTGACAGTGGGGGGCAACCCGTTTCTGGTCAGCCTGTCGCTGGAGGCGGATGTCGTTCGCGCCTTCCCTCTGGCCGCGAACGGCACGCTCGGCGCGGCGCAGATGATCGGGGCGCCGCAGGGGCTGGGGATCGCGGATCCCTCGGCGGTCAAGGTGGTCGAGATGGCGGGGGCGACCTACCTTGTGGTGGCATCGGCGGGGTCCTCCTCGATCAGCGTGATCAGCCTTGGGCCGGACGGGTCGATGCGGGTGTCCGACCATGTGGTCGACACGCTGGATACGCGCTTTCATGGCGTGCAGGCCCTTGCGACGGTCGAGATCGGCGACCGGGTCCTGGTGATCGCGGGCGGGGGAGATGACGGGCTGACGGTGATGACGCTGACCCCGGACGGGCGGCTGCTGCCCAGCGGCCAGATCCTGCAACAGCCGGGACTGGCGCTGGACAACATCACCGCCATGGCGGCGCGGGTGGTGGGCGATGTGATCGAGCTTTTCGTCACCGGGGAAGGCACCGGCATCACCCGGCTGCAGATCGACCCCGGCACGCTGAGCCCGATCCAGACCGGAGGTGCCGAGGTCTCCACGCTGGAGGGCACGACCGGGGCCGACATGATCCTGGGCGGCGACGGGGACGAGGTGATCCGTGGCAGGGAAGGTGCCGACATCCTGGGCGACGGCGCGGGCTCTGACACGATTTTCGGTGGTGCGGGCGAAGACCTGTTCGTCCTGTCGGCGGACGGCTCGCCGGACCAGATCGCCGATTTCCAGCTTGGCATCGACCGGATCGACCTGTCGGGCTGGGGACCGATCCACTCGCTTGACGCGCTGACCATCACCGCCACGGCGACGGGCGCGCTGATCGCCTGGGGTGGCGAAGTGCTGGAACTCGTCACGCCGAACGGCTTTCCGCTTGTTCCGGGGGCCTTCCAGCTTACCGATTTCGCAGGCCTATGGCATGCCATGCCCGCCGAGCCGGAGCGGCCGAACACGATCCATGGTACCAGCCAGCCGGACCTTTTGACCGGAACCGAGGCTGATGAGACCTTTATCCTCTCATCCGGAGCGGACACGATCGAGGGCGGGGCGGGGTTCGACGTCATCATCCTGACGGGCGCGACGGCGGGGGTCAGGGTCTACCTCGACGCCCCCAATATGGGCACCAACATCGCTACGGGGCAGGTATACGTTTCAATCGAGGGGATCATCGGCTCGGGCTTCTCGGACAATCTGGTCGGCAACGCGGCGGACAACCTGATCGAGGGGCAGGATGGCAATGACCGGCTGGCCGGTTGGGATGGTGCTGACAGTCTCTATGGCGGCAACGGCAGCGACTCGCTTTCGGGCGGAAATGGGGCCGATATCCTGGACGGCGGTGCCGGACGGGATCGGGCGACCTACCGCGATTCCACCACGGGGTTGGTGGCCGATCTGGAGCTTTCGTCGCGGAACACCGGTGAAGCGGCGGGCGACCGCTATTTCGGCATCGAGGATCTGGAAGGAAGCGGCCTGAACGACTGGCTTGGCGGCGACGCCCAGGTGAATGCGCTCTACGGCCAGGGCGGCGCGGACCGTCTGGAGGGGCGGCTCGGCAACGACAGCCTTTATGGCGGCGAGGGCGACGACACGCTGTCGGGCGGCGAGGGGGCGGACCGGATCGACGGCGGCAACGGGTTCGACATCGCGAGCTATGAGACTGCGACGACGGCGCTTCGGATCGACCTCATGTCGGCCGCTTCGTCACTGGGCGAGGTGGCGGGCGACAAGTTCGTGTCGATCGAGGGGTTCATTCTTGGCGGGCTGGCCGACAGTTTCGCGGGCAGCGACTTCGTCGACTCGGTATGGGGTGGGGCGGGCAATGACACGCTGTCCGGCCGCGGTGGCGGGGATTGGCTGTCAGGTGGCGCGGGCAATGACCAGCTTTTCGGCGGGGACGGCGATGACACCTTGGCCGGCGGCGCCGGGGTGGACCGTCTTGATGGCGGCGCGGGGCTGGACCTCGTCTCCTATGTCGATGCGGCGGCTGGTTTGCGGGTGGATCTGACGACACCGGCGCAGAACACCGGCGATGCCAAGGGTGACGTTCTTGTCGGCATCGAAGGGCTTGAGGGCTCAAGCTTCGCGGACACGCTGGCGGGAACCGCTTCGGCGAACCTGATCCTGGGGGGGAATGGCAACGACCAGATTTTCGGCCGGGTGGGGAATGACAGCCTCTATGGCGACGAGGGCGATGACACGCTTTCCGGTGGCGCGGGCGCGGACCGGCTGGAGGGCGGCGCGGGGTTGGATCTGGCTTCCTATGCGCAGGCCCGGGCGATCCGGGTCGACCTGTCCGAGCCCGGCCTGTCGACGGGAGAGGCGCTGGGCGACCAGTTTATCGGCATCGAGGGGCTGCTTGGCGGCACCGGCAACGACACGCTTTCCGGCGATGGACAGGCGAACCTGCTGATCGGCGGCGCGGGGTCGGACCTGCTGGACGGGCGGATGGGTGAGGACACGTTGTCGGGCGATGCCGGCAACGACGTACTGTCCGGGGGTGATGGCAGTGACATGCTGGATGGCGGCGCGGGCAATGACCGGTTGGATGGCGGAGCAGGTGACGACCTGTTGCTAGGCGGTGACGGCAACGACCTGATCCTGGCAGGCGCGGGGGCAGACCGCATGGACGGTGGCGCGGGGATTGACACGGTAAGCTTTGCCGGCTGGCTTGAGGCTCTGGTGCTGGACCTTGCCCGGCCCGAGCTGAACGCGGGCGCGGCGGCGGGGGATGTGGTGGTGGGCGTTGAGGACGTGATCGGCACCAGCCTTGACGACCGGATTGCCGGTGACGCGCTGGCCAACAGGCTACGCGGCGAAGCCGGGGCAGACTGGTTGTCTGGTGGGGCGGGCAATGACCTGCTCTATGGCGGCGATGGCGACGACACGCTGATGGGTGGCAGCGGGGCGGACCGGCTGGACGGAGGTCTGGGCCGGGACCGGGTGTCCTATGCGGATGCGGCGCAGGGTCTGAAGGTGGACATGGCCTCGGCGAGGCAGAATACGGGCGACGCGAAGGGCGATGTTCTGGCGGCGATCGAGGACCTGGAGGGGTCGGGCTTCTCGGACACGCTGGCGGGAAATTCGTCGGCGAATCTGATCCTCGGGGGAGACGGCAACGACCTGCTGTTTGGCCGGGCGGGGAATGACAGCCTTTATGGCGGCGTGGGCGACGATAGGCTTTCGGGCGGCGCCGGGGCGGACCGGCTGGAGGGGGGCGACGGGTTCGACCTCGCCTCATATGCCGAAGCGCGGGCAGTCAAGGTCGATCTGGCCGAGCCCGGCCTGTCGACGGGTGAGGCGCTGGGGGACCAGTTTGTCGGTATCGAGGGGCTGCTAGGCGGCACCGGCAACGATACGCTTTCAGGCGACGGACAGGCGAACCTGCTGATCGGCGGCGCGGGATCGGACCAGCTGGACGGGCGGGTGGGCGCGGATACCCTGACGGGCGAGGCGGGCAACGATATGCTGGCCGGGGGGGAAGGCAATGACCTTCTGGACGGCGGGGCAGGCAATGACCGGCTGGATGGTGGCATGGGTGATGACGTGCTGACCGGCGGCCTCGGGGTCGATACTTTCGTCTTCTCGGGCGGGGCGGACCTGGTGACCGACTTCCGCGACCGGCAGGACAAGATCCTCCTCGACCTGCATCTGTGGGACGGCCCCGCGCCCGATGTTGCCACCCTTCTGTCGGGCGCGGTCGTGACCTCTACTGGCCTGCAGCTTGACTTCGGGGCCGGGAACACGCTGGACATCGCCGGGATTTTCGACGCAAACCTTTTGGCTGACGACATCCGGTTCCTGTGAAAAAGGCGAAGACCATGGCGGGGAAAGTGCTTGTGACGGGCGGCGCGGGCTATATCGGGTCGCATGCCTGCAAGGCGCTGGCGCGTGCCGGCTTCGAGCCGGTGGTGTTCGACAACCTCTCGACAGGCTGGAAAGGCGCGGTGAAATGGGGGCCGCTGGTCAAGGGCGACCTGATGGACCGGGCAAGCATCGACGCGGCATTGGCCGAGCATAGCCCGGTCGCGGTGATGCATTTCGCGGCACTGTCGCTGGTGGGCGAGTCGATGCAGGACCCCGGACGCTACTGGCGGGTCAACACGGGCGGGGCACTGAACCTTCTTGAGGCCTGCGCGGCGGCGGGGGTGCGGAACTTTGTCTTCTCCTCCACCTGCGCGACCTATGGCGACCAGGACGGGATTCTGCTGACCGAGGATACCCCGCAGCGGCCGATCAACGCCTATGGCGGATCGAAGCTGGCAATTGAACAAATGCTGCAGGATTTCAGCAAATCGGCCGGGATTTCGCATGTCATCTTTCGATATTTCAATGTTGCGGGCGCGGACCCCGAAGGTGAGACCGGCGAACAGCATGTGCCGGAGACCCATCTCATTCCGCTGATGCTGGATGCCGTGGCGGGCAAGCGTCCGGCGCTGACGGTGTTCGGCACCGATTACCCGACGCGGGACGGCACCTGCGTGCGCGACTATGTCCATGTGACCGACCTGGCCGATGCGCATGTGCTGGGGCTGCAGCGGTTGCTGGATGGCAAGGGCAATGGCGTCTTCTGCCTGGGCACCGGTCGGGGCTTTTCGGTGCATGAGGTGATCGAGGCGAGCCGGATGGTGACGAACCGCGAGGTGCCGGTGGTGATAGGTGACCGGCGGGCGGGAGATGCGGCGGCGCTGGTCTCCTCCTCGACCCATGCGGTCGAGGAACTGGGCTGGGAACCGAAGCGGTCGACCCTGCGGCAAATGATCGGCGATGCCTGGGCCTGGGCGCAGAAACCGGGCTTCGACGCGTAGCCGGGGCGGCAAGCGCGGCAGGCGACGAGGGGCTCAGAGATCCCAGTCGGGCGACGGCTTGCGGCTGACGGCAGGGGCCGCCGTTGGCGGTGCCAGCCACGAGGCGCGCAATGGCAGCTTGCGTTCCGCGCCCCAGTCGCCGGTGACGGTCAACTCATCCCCCTCCAGCATCACGCCCGCGACCGATTGGCCAGAGGGCCAGCGGATCGCGCCAAGGATGTGACGCACCTCCCGCGTGCCAAACGGGTCGAGCGCAAGCACGGCCGGCTGGCCCGCCGCCGTGAGCGGATCGGGCGTTTCCTGCGAGGACAGGCCAAGAACGGGGAGTGCTGCGCCTTCCTCCACCCCGAGGCAGCCGGTGTGGCGTCCGTTCCAGGGCGCATAGTCGCGCCCGCCGTTCGAGTGCCAGAGCATCGTCATCGGCAGTTGCGCAGGATCGCGGAGGGAGAGGAACAAATCGCCTTCTTCGGGACGCACCACGGCGGTCCAGCCCAGCCGACTGGCCGGGTCCTCGATCCCGGCGACGAAATCCTCGTGCCTTTCGCCCCAGGGGTAGCGGTGCAGGTTCACCGTGCCGCCGTCGGAAGCGGGAAATTCGGCGGCATCCTCGGCCCGGCGCGGATAGGCCAGGCATGAGCGGCCCCGTGTGGTTTCCAGCGGCTCGGCCAGGGTTTCCCACCAGCGCTTGCGCGAGAAGGACAGTTTCGCGCCGTTCGGGACCGAGATCATCGCGTGGTTCGCGACCGGAAGCGTTCCGGTGCCGCCAATGAAGAGGTGACGCTGGTAGACGAACGGGTGATCGTCGGCGAGCGACAGTTCCTTGACCACGGTTGCCCCGCCGATCGCGCCTTGCAGCACGGCGCGCAGCGTGCCGGGGGCAGACGGCACGACCTGCCAGTCGCCATTGGCGGCAAGCCCGTGCAGGCCGTCCGGACCGGGGCCGAAGGGGGCGGCAAGGAAATCCCCGGCCAGCCAGCGCTGGTGCGGCGGCGCATCGGTCGGAACTTCGTCCGGCGACCATGGGGCGTGGTGCAGGGGGGCGATGTTTGCACCCTCGTCCGTCACGCTCAGGCCGCGGAGGACGCCTCCGCGTGTCTGGAATTCGAGACTTATGCCGCGGGCCGAGATGCTGTGGGTCAAGCGGACCTCCCTTTCATCGGGATAGCTATCGGCAGGAGGCAGGAGGATGCAAGGTGGCAGGCGCCTCAGGTGTCGGGCCTCAGACCGGGTGCGGGATCATAGCGGGGTTTCAGCGCGTCCGGTGCCGCTGCGCGCAGACGGGCAAGCTCGGCCATCACTGTTGTCTGGCCGTGCCGCGCAAGCGCCTCGAACGGTCCGCGTGGAAAGTTGAGGCCAAGGCGCATCGCGGTGTCGATGCCGTCGGGCGTGGTGCCGCCTTCGGCGAGAAGCCAGTGGGCTTCGTTGACAAGGGTGGCTTCGATGCGCAGCGCGATGGCCCCGGCGTCTTCGGGCGGGGCCGCGGGGCCGTCGGGGAAGACGAAGCCCCTGCCCGTCTTGCGGCCCAGGTTGCCGCTGGCGACCTGCGCCTTCAGCGCGGGGAAGGGAAGGTAGCGGGGATGCCGGTCCATGGCGGCATGCATGCCCTCGGTCGCGGCAAGATTGATGTCGGCGCCGATCAGGTCGATCAGGGCGAAGGGGCCAAGGCGGTAGCCTGCGGCGGTCATCGCGGCGTCGATTTCGGCGGGCTTGTGGCCTTCGGCGACCATCGCCAGCGCCTCGCCGTAATAGGGCCGGGCGCAGCGGTTGACGATGAAGCCGGGGCGGTCGGGACAGAGGATCACGGTCTTGCCAGCGGACTCGGTCCATTGTTGCGCGCGGGAGACGGCGTTGGCGTCGGTGCCCACATGCGGGGCGAGTTCCACCAGCTTCATCGCCGGGGGCGGATTGAAGAAATGCAGAGCAAGAACGCGGTCGGGGTGGCGCAGGCCCTGTGCGATGGCATGGATTGGCAGGGAGGAGGTGTTGGTGGCAAGGATCGCGTCGGGGGCGACAAGCGGTTCCAGGGTGCTGAACAGGGTCTGCTTGGCCTCCAGCCTTTCGACGATGGCTTCGATGATCAACTGGCAAGGGGCCAGGGAGGTGAGGTCCGGAGTCACATTCAGGCGGGCAAGCGTGGCATCGCGCTCGGTCTCGGCCAGCTTTCCGGCGGCGACGCGGGCGGTCAGGGTGTCGGCCAGCCGGGTTTTGGCGCTGTCCCGGGCCGGGGCATGGGCGTCGGTGGCGATGACGGGAAACCCGGCCTGCGCATAGACCTGGGCTATGCCAAGGCCCATGGTGCCAAGCCCAACGATGCCGATGGCGGGGCGGTCGGTCATTGGCCGGTGAACCCCGGCTTGCGTTTCTCGCGGAAGGCGCGGATGCCTTCGGTCTTGTCGGCGCTGTCAAGGAGGGCCTCGAAGGCGGCGCGTTCCTGATCGAGGGCAAGCGCGGCTTCTGCCCCGGCGACCAGAGCGGCCTTGGCTGCTTGCAGGGCGAGGGGCGCGCGGTCCGCCAGCTTTTCAGCGAGCGGACGGGCGAGATCGTCGGCAGCCCCTTCGGAAAGCCAGCCGGCGATGCCCCAGTCAAAGGCGGTGGCGGCGGGCAGGATTTCCCCGGTCAGGACCAGCCGGGTCGCCCTGGCACGGCCCACCAGCGAGAGAAGGCGCTGCGCCCCGCCCGCGCCGGGAATCAGGCCGAGGTTGGTTTCCGGCAGCCCGACCCGCGCTGTCGTCCCCAGCACGAGGCAATCGGCCATCAGCGCCAGCTCGAACCCGCCGCCAAGTGCGAAACCGTCGACGGCGGCGACCAGCGGTTTCGGGAAGGCGCGGATCACGGCCCAATGCGCCTTGCGGGGATCGGTGGCCCCTTCGGCGGCGGTCTTCCCCTCGATCTCGGCAATGTCGGCCCCGGCGGCGAAGTTGCCCTCCGCTCCGGTCAGCAACACCGCGCGGCAGGCTGGATCGCGCACAAGGTCCGTCAGTACCTGGGCCAGCCGCGCCAGAAGCGCCGTGTTGAGGGCATTCTTCACCGGCGGCCGGTTCAGCACCAGCCGGGTCCAGGCGCCATGCGGTTCGACGATCAGCTCCATGTCCTGCATCCTGCATCGTCGGCCAGGAATTTCAAGCTAGAAATTTCAAGCTTGAAATTAATTTCCTCGAGTGGCAGGCTGGGACAAACGGGGACTCGAGGGAGGGTCAGGTGAAGGTTCTTTGCCTTGGGGGCGGTCCGGCGGGCCTCTATTTCGCGATTTCCATGAAGCTGCGCGATCCCTCGCACCAGGTGACGGTGATGGAGCGGAACAAGGCGGACGACACCTTCGGCTGGGGTGTGGTGCTGTCAGACGACGCGATGGCGCGGATGAAGAAGAACGACCCGCAGTCCTACGACGCGATCAAGGCGAATTTCGCCTATTGGGACGATATCGCGGTGGTGCATCGCGGCGAACGTCAGGTCTCGGGCGGGCACGGATTCGCCGGGATTGGTCGGATGAAGATGCTGATGATCCTGCAAGAGAGGGCGCGCGAGCTGGGCGTGGACCTACAGTTCCAGGCCGAGTTCAAGTCGGCTGAGGACTACCGCAATGACTATGACCTTGTGGTGGCGACGGACGGGATCAACTCGCTGGTGCGCCGGGAATATGCCGATGTCTTCAAGCCCGACATTGATCAGCGGCTGGTCAAGTTCATCTGGCTGGGCACGCACCAGAAGTTCGACGATGCCTTCACCTTCATCTTCGAGGAGACCGAGTGGGGCTGGTTCTGGGCGCATGTCTACCAGTTCGACGCCGATACCGCGACCTTCATCGTCGATTGCATGCCCGAGACCTGGGACCGGGCGGGCTTTGCCGACATGACGAAGGAAGAGATCGTCGCCACCTGCCAGCGCATCTTTGCCAAGCATCTGGGCGGGCATGACCTGATCTCGAACGCCAACCACCTGCGCGGCTCGGCGGTCTGGATGCAGTTCCCGCGCGTGCTTTGCGAACGCTGGTACAATGGCAATGTCGTGCTGATGGGTGATGCGGCGGCGACCGGGCATTACTCCATCGGCTCAGGCTCGCGGCTGGCCTTCGATTCTGCGATTGCGCTGGCGGACTACCTGCATTCCGAGCCAACAATGGAGGCGGCCTTCCAGCGCTATCAGGAGGAGCGGCGGGTCGAGGTGCTGCGCCTGCAATCCGCGGCGCGGAACTCGCTTGAGTGGTTCGAGCGGGTCGAACGCTATCTGGACATGGCGCCGATGCAGTTCGCCTATTCGCTGCTGACCCGCAGCCAGCGGATCAGCCACGAGAACCTGCGTCTGCGCGACCCGGAGTGGCTGCGGGAGGCCGAAGACTGGTTCCAGTCGCAGGCAGGGGGAGAGCCGGGCCGCCAGCCGATATTCGCCCCGTTCCATCTGCGGGGGATGCGGCTGGAGAACCGCGTCGTCGTCTCGCCGATGGCGCAGTACAAGGCGGTGGATGGCTGTCCGACGGATTGGCATTTCGTGCATTACGCCGAGCGCGCCAAGGGGGGCGCGGGTCTGGTCTATGTCGAGATGACCTGCGTGTCGCCCGAGGGGCGGATCACGCCGGGCTGTCCCGGTCTTTATGCGCCCGAACATGAGGTCGCGTGGAAACGGCTGGTCGACTTCGTCCACGCCGAGACGAAGGCGAAGATTTGCTGCCAGATCGGCCATTCGGGGCGCAAGGGCAGCACGCAGCTTGGCTGGGAGGAAGGCGATGCGCCGCTGGCTTCGGGCAACTGGCCGGTGATGAGCGCGAGCGCGATCCCGTGGAGCGCCGGAAACGCGGTGCCGAAGGCGATGACGCGGGCCGACATGGACATGGTGCGCGACCAGTTCGTTGCCTCGACCAAGATGGCCGGGCGCGCCGGGTTTGACATGATCGAACTTCATGCCGCGCATGGCTACCTGATTTCCTCCTTCATCAGCCCAGTTTCGAACATCCGCACCGATGAGTATGGCGGCAGTCTGGAGAACCGCCTGCGCTGGCCGCTGGAGGTTTTCCGGGCGATGCGCGCGGTCTGGCCGGAGGAGAAGCCGATGTCGGTCCGCATCTCGGCAAACGACTGGGTCGGCGACGGGGGCGTGACGCCCGAGGAGGCGGTGGAGATCGCCAAGGCCTTCTCTGCGGCCGGCGCCGACATCATCGATGTCAGCGCCGGACAGACCTCGACCGAAGCGAAGCCGATCTATGGCCGGATGTTCCAGACCCCGTTCAGCGACCGGATCCGCAACGAGGCGGGACTGGCGACGATGGCTGTCGGCAACATCACCGAGGCGGATCAGGCGAACGGCATCCTGCTTGCCGGTCGGGCCGATCTGGTGGCGCTGGCGCGTCCGCATCTGGCCGACCCCTACTGGACGCTGCACGCAGCAGTGCTGGCAGGGGATGACAGGGTGTTCTGGCCGAACCCCTATCTGAACGGCCGCGATCAGGCCTTGCGCCTGCAGGCCCGCGCGCAGGAGGTGATCCGGGTATGACCCTTTCGGGCAAGCGCGTGCTGATCACGGGTGGCGGCACGGGCGCGGGCGCCGACCTTGCGCGCGGCTTTGCCGGGGCGGGGGCGGAGGTGGTGATCTCGGGCCGCCGCGCCGAGGCGTTGCAAGCGGTGGCAGAACCGCTGGGAGCGCGCTGGGTGCAGGCGGACGTGACGGATGAGGCTTCCGTCGCGGCGATGTTTCGCGACGCCGGGCCCTGTGACATCGTCGTCGCCAACGCCGGGGCGGCGGACAGCGCAGTGCTGGCGAAGACCTCGCTGGCCCAGTGGAACGCGATGCTTGCGGTGAACCTGACCGGGGTCTTCCTGACCTTCCGCGAGGCTTTGGGACAGTTCCGGGGCGAGGGGCGGCTGATTGCCGTGGCTTCGACGGCGGGGCTGAAGGGCTATGCCAAGGTGGCACCCTATGCGGCGGCGAAGCATGGGGTCGTCGGGCTTGTGCGGTCGCTGGCGCTGGAAGTGGCGCGCAAGGGGATCACGGTCAACGCGATCTGTCCGGGGTTCCTCGATACGCCGATGACGGAGCATTCGGTGCAGGTGATTGCCGAAAAGACCGGGAAATCACTGGCCGAAGCGCGGGCGGCGTTGGAGGGCGTGAGCCCGCAGGGGCGACTGTTTCAGCCGTCGGAGGTCACGGCGGCGGCGCTTTATCTGGCGTCCGCAGCCGCCTCGGGGGTGAACGGCGCTTGCCTTGCGATCTCGGGGGGCGAGGTATGAGCGAGGGGTCGAAGCGGCGGCTGAAGATGTGGATCCGGCTCTTGGGCGTGACCCGGGCGGCGGAGAACGGCCTGCGCGAGTATCTGCGGGTGACGCATGACACCACGCTACCGCGTTTTGACGTGATGGCGGCCCTGTATCGTCGCCGCGAAGGCGTGACGATGAGCGAGTTGTCCCGGATGCTGCTGGTGTCGAACGGCAATGCAACGGCGGTGGTCGACCGGCTGGAGGGCGAGGGGCTGGTGCTGCGGACGCCGTCCGAGGTGGACCGGCGGACGGTGCATGTGGCGCTGACCCTGGAAGGTCTGACGGCTTTCGAGACGATGGCCGAGGGGCACGAGGCCGAGGTGGCGCGGCTGTTTGCCGGGCTTTCGGAGGACGAGCTGGACCAGATGACCACGATCCTGAAGAGGATGGGACGATGACCAAGATGGCGGGCCTGAAGCCGCAGCATTTCCTGTGGGAGGTGAGGGACCGGATTGCGGTAGTTCGGCTGAACCGGCCGGACCGGAAGAACCCCTTGACCTTCGACAGCTATGCCGAGCTGCGGGATACCTTCCGGGAGCTGGTCTATGCCGACGATGTCGATGTGGTGGTCTTCGCCTCGAACGGGGGCAACTTCTGTTCGGGGGGCGATGTGCATGACATCATCGGGCCGCTGATCGGGCTGCCGATGAAGGAGTTGCTGGCATTCACCCGGATGACGGGCGATCTTGTCAAGGCGATGATTTCCTGCGGGAAGCCTATCATCGCGGCCGTGGACGGCGTGGCCGTGGGGGCTGGGGCGATCATCGCGATGGCTTCGGATCTGCGGCTGGCGACGCCGGCGGCGAAATGCGCCTTCCTGTTCACGCGAGTGGGACTTGCGGGCTGCGACATGGGGGCATGCGCGATACTGCCCCGGATCATCGGCCAGGGCCGGGCGGCGGAGCTTCTGTACACCGGGCGGGTGATGGGGGCCGAGGAGGGCGAGCGCTGGGGCTTCTGGAACGCCCTCCACGCGCCGGAAGCTTTGGAAACGGAAGCGATCGCGCTGGCCCGGCGGCTGGCGGCCGGGCCGGTCTTCGCGCATGGGATCACCAAGACCCAGTTGAACCAGGAATGGAACATGGGGCTGGAGCAGGCGATCGAAGCCGAGGCGCAGGCGCAGGCGATCTGCATGCAGACGAAGGATTTCGAGCGGGCCTACCGGGCCTTCGTGGCCAAGGAAAAGCCGGTGTTTCAGGGGGACTGAGGGCGGACCGGGGGCCAGCCCCCGGACCCCCGGAGTATTTGGAAAAAGAGCAAGCCATGGGCGATACGAGTTTCCTTCACTGGCCGTTCTTCGAGATCCGCCACCGCGAGTTGGCGGCGGCGTTGGAGGCATGGTGCGCTGTGAACCTGCCGGTATCGCATGACGACGTGGACGCGGCCTGCAAGGGGCTGGTCGCGACGCTGGGGGCGGGCGGCTGGTTGAAGCACTCGGGCGCGGCGGAAGGGGAGCGGCTGGACGTGCGGTCGCTGTGTCTGATCCGCGAAACGCTGGCGCGGCATGACGGGTTGGCGGATTTCGCCTTTGCGATGCAGGGGCTGGGGATGGGCGCGGTGTCGCTGTTCGGGACAACGGAACAGCAGGAGTGGCTGGGGCAGACACGCTCCGGGGCTGCGATCTCCGGCTTTGCGCTGACCGAGCCGGGGTCGGGCTCTGACGTGGCGGCGACGGCGATGGTGGCCGAGCGGGTACAGGGCGGCTGGCGGCTGTCGGGCGAGAAGACCTATATCTCGAACGGCGGGATTGCCGATGTCTATGTGATCTTCGCCCGCACCGGCGAGGCGCCGGGCGCCAAGGGTTTGTCGGCCTTCCTGATGCCCGCCGCGACGCAGGGGCTGGAGGTCGTGAGCCGGATCGAGGTGATGGCACCGCATCCTCTGGCGCATCTGCGGCTGACCGATGTGGAATTGCCGGAGGCGGCGCTGATCGGCAAACCCGGCGATGGGTTCAAGATCGCCATGTCGGTCTTGGACGTGTTCCGGTCGACCGTCGGAGCGGCGGCGCTGGGATTTGCCCGCCGGGCGCTGGACGAGGCGTTGGCACGTACGAAGGCGCGGCGGATTCAGGGGCAGGCGTTGAGCGAGTTGCAGCTGGTGCAGGGGCATCTGGCCGACATGGCGCTGGAGATCGACGCCTCGGCTTTGCTGGTCTATCGGGCAGCCTGGACGAAAGATCAGGGCGCGGCCCGGGTCAGCCGCGAGGCGGCGATGGCCAAGCTTTACTCGACCGAGGCGGCACAGCGCGTCATTGACATGGCGGTTCAGCTGCATGGCGGAGACGGGGTGCGGCACGGGTTCGCTGTCGAAAGCCTGTACCGCGAGATCCGGGCATTGCGCATCTACGAAGGCGCCAGCGACGTCCAGCGCATCGTCATCGCGCGGAGCATTCTGGGATGAGCTACAAGCGGATCATCCAGATCGAGTTCAACCACTGCGACCCGGCGGGGATCGTCTTTTATCCGCGCTATTTCGAGATGGTGAACTCGGTCATCGAGAACTTCTTTGCCGATGTGGTCGGGCGGTCCTTCGCGTCCATGCACAATGGCGCGTCGAATGGCGTCCCGACCGTGGCGATGGAGGCGATGTTCCAGCGGCCCTCACGGCTGGGCGACAAGGTGCGCTTCACGCTGCGGGTGGAGCGGGTCGGCGGATCGTCGGTGAAGATGTGGATCGAGGGGCATGGGCCGGATGGCTTGCGGCTACGAGTTGGAATGACGCTTGCCTGGATCGACCAAATGAAGGCCGCGCCGTGGCCTGCGGAGATGCGGGCGGCGCTGGAAGCCTACAGGGAGAAGCAGAATGCATGAGATCCTTCACCCGAAGCACTGGAAGCCCGCGCGGGGCTATGCCAACGGCGTCGCCGCCGAGGGGCGGATGGTCTTTACCGGCGGGATCATCGGCTGGAACGCCGATCAGGAATTCGAGACCGACGACTTCGTCGGCCAGGTCGAGCAGGCGCTGAAATCTATCGTCGAGGTGCTGGCCGAGGCGGGGGCGGGACCGGAGCATCTGGTCCGGCTGACCTGGTATGTGACCGACAAGCGCGAATACCTCGACCGGCTGAAGGATCTGGGGGCGGTCTACAAGGCCGTCATCGGGCGGAACTATCCGGCGATGGCGCTGGTGCAGGTGGTGGCTCTGGTCGAGGACCGGGCCCGCGTGGAAATCGAGGCGACAGCCGTCATTCCGAAGGCATGACAGGACAGGGTTTGGGAGGACCGGGAATGCTTGGACCGACAGGGCATGAGGACACATTCACCCGCGACCGGCTGCCCGCGCCGAAGGATTGGCCGGAGATCAGGCTGCAGGGCTTTGACTATCCCGACTGGCTGAATGCCGGGGTGGAGCTGACCGATGCGATGGTGGCGAAGGGCTTTGGCGACAACACCGCGCTGATCGGCAATGGCCGCAGCCGCACCTACAAGGAACTGACTGACTGGACGAACCGCCTCGCGCATGCGCTGGTTGAGGATTATGGGGTCAAGCCCGGCAACCGCGTGCTGATCCGGTCGGCGAACAACCCGGCGATGGTGGCCTGCTGGCTGGCCGCGACCAAGGCGGGCGCGGTGGTGGTGAACACGATGCCGATGCTGCGGGCGGGCGAACTGGGCCAGATTGTCGACAAGGCCGAGATCACGCTGGCCCTCTGCGACACCCGGCTGATGGAAGAGCTGGTCGCCTGCGCCAAGGGCTCGAATTTCCTGCGCAGCGTGATCGGTTTCGACGGCACCGCCAACCACGATGCCGAGCTTGACCGGACAGCGCTGTCGAAATCGGTGAAGTTCGAGGCGGTGAAGACAGGGCGCGACGATGTGGCGCTTCTGGGCTTCACCTCCGGCACCACGGGCGAGCCCAAGGCCACGATGCATTTCCACCGCGACCTGATGATCATCGCTGATGGCTATGCGCGCGAGGTTCTGGGAGTCACGCCGGAGGATGTCTTCGTCGGCTCGCCGCCCTTGGCCTTTACCTTCGGCCTTGGCGGGCTGGCGGTCTTTCCCTTGCGCTTCGGGGCGGCGGCGGCGCTCTTGGAACAGGCGAGCCCGCCCAACATGATCGAGATCATCCAGAAGCACCGGGCAACGGTCTGCTTTACCGCGCCGACAGCCTACCGGGTGATGCTGAAGGCGATGGCGGAAGGGGCGGACCTGTCCAGCTTGCGCGCGGCGGTCAGTGCCGGGGAAACCCTGCCCGCGCCGGTTTACGAGGAATGGATGGAAAAGACGGGCAAGCCGATGCTGGACGGGATCGGCGCCACCGAGATGCTGCATATCTTCATCACCAACCGGTTTGACGACCACAGCCCCGCCTGCACCGGGCGGCCCGTCACCGGCTATGAGGCGCGGATCGTGGGCGAGGACATGGCCGAGCTTCCCCGCGGGGAAATCGGTCGGCTGGCCGTGCGGGGGCCGACCGGATGCCGCTACCTGTCGGACAAGCGGCAGAAGAACTATGTCAAGGGTGGCTGGAACCTTACCGGCGACAGCTTCTGGCAGGACGAGGAGGGGCGCTTCCACTTTGCAGCGCGGTCCGACGACATGATCATCTCTGCCGGCTACAACATCGCCGGACCGGAGGTGGAGGCGGCGCTGTTGTCGCATCCCGCGGTGCTGGAATGCGCGGTGATCGGCGCCGCGGACGAGGAACGCGGCCAGGTGGTCGAGGCGCATGTCGTGCTGGCCGCGGGCCACGCGCCGGACGCTTTGCTGGTGAAGATCCTGCAGGATCATGTGAAGCGCACCATCGCTCCCTACAAGTATCCCCGCCGGGTGGTGTTTACCGATGCGCTGCCGAAAACCCAGACCGGCAAGATCCAAAGGTTCCGGTTGCGGACATAGCAGAGTCCAGAATCCGCTTGTAAACCGCCCCTTTCGCGGGCATATCGCCCGGCGGAAGCCTGCGGCAATCCCTGCGGGCCCATCTGCAATGGAGAGACCATGGCCAAGGAAGACATTCTCGAATTCCCCGGTGTCGTGAAGGAACTCCTGCCGAATGCGACATTCAGGGTCGAACTCGAGAACGGCCATGAACTGATCGCGACGATGGCAGGCAAGATGCGCAAGAACCGCATCCGCGTTCTGGCCGGCGACAAGGTGCAGGTCGAAATGACCCCCTATGACCTGTCGAAGGGCCGCATCAACTATCGCTTCAAGTGAACGCATCCCGAACAGCGGGAACCGGGTCCCCGACCGGGATACGCGTGGCCGAATGATGCGGTTGATCCTTGGATCGGGAAGTCCGCGCCGCAAGGAATTGCTGGCGCAGATGGGGATCGTGCCCGATCTGATCCTGCCTCCTGACATCGACGAGGATCCCCGCAAGGGCGAATTGCCGCGTCCCTACTGCCTGCGACTGGCGCAGGAGAAGGCGCTGGCCGTGCCGTCCGGTCCCGATGACGTGGTGCTGTGTGCCGACACCACGGTCGCGCTTGGCCGGCGCATTCTGGGCAAGCCGGAAAATGCGGGGGAAGCGGCCCGGTTCCTGACCGCACTGGCCGGTCGGCGTCATCAGGTGGTCACCGCGATCGCCGTACGGAAAGGCGACCGGATGCTCAGTCGCGAATGCCTGAGCGTGGTGAAGATGAAGCGGTTGTCGGATGCGGAACTCAACGCCTACCTCGCTTCGGACGAGTGGCAGGGCAAGGCCGGCGGCTATGGCATTCAGGGGCTGGCTGGGGCCTTCATCCCGTGGATTTCCGGGTCTTTCACCGGCATAATGGGACTTCCGGTGGCCGAGACGGCGGCGCTTCTGTCCGCCATCGGCTATCCGGTCTGGAGGCAGGAATGAAGGGCCGGCTCTTGGTTCTGGACGAGATCGCGGGCCGTCAGGCCGCCGCGCTGATGGTGGACGGGCGGCTGGAGGAGCTTGCCATCGACCCCGAGGGCGACGTGGCGGTCCCCGGTGCGATCTACCGCGCCGTGGCCGACCGCCCGGTGAAGGGGCAGGGCGGGATCTTCGTGAAACTCCCCGGCGGCTCGGGTTTCCTGCGGCAGATTTCCGGTGTGGCGCCCGGCCAGCGATTGCTGGTGCAGGTGTCCGGCCCGGCAGAGCAGGGCAAGGCCATCCCAGTCACCACCCGGCTGCTCTTCAAGTCGCGGTTCGCGATCGTCACCCCCGACGCGCCCGGCCTGAACATCTCGCGCCGGATCAAGGACGAGGAGCGTCGGGCCGACCTTTCCGCCATGGCCGAGGCCGGGATGTCCAGGGCTGACGGTCGCCTCGGCCTCATCCTGCGGTCGGGATGTCTTGACGCCGAGGACAGCGCGATTGCCGAGGACATCGCCGCCATGCGCGGGCTGGCCGAGGCGGTGCTGGCGGACCTTTCGGGCGGGCCGGAACTACTGGTCGACGGCCCCTCCTCGCATGACCTCGCCTTCCGCGACTGGCTTGATCCGCCGGTCGACGACGCCGACACCGAAGCGGAGAGCTTTGAACGGCATGGTGTCCTGGAGGCGCTGGGGGCGCTTTGCGCTGCGCGCGTGGAGCTGGATGGCGGGGCGCACATGATGATCGAGCCCACCCGGGCGCTGGTCGCAGTCGATGTGAACACCGGCCCGGACACGTCGCCCGCCGCCAGCCTGAAGGCAAATGTCGCCGCAGCCCGTGACCTGCCGCGCCAGTTACGGCTGCGGGGTCTTGGCGGGCAGGTGGTGGTGGATTTCGCGCCGATGCCAAAGCGCGACCGGCATATCCTTGACCAGGTGATGAAAGCGGCCTTCAAGACCGACGGTGAGGCAAACCTTGCCGGCTGGACCGGGCTTGGTCTCTACGAACTGACCCGCAAACGCGACCGGCTGCCCCTGTCGGACCTCCTGCCCGGGGGTCTGTCATGAACTCCTGCCCGATCTGCGGCAAGCCCGCCAGTCCGGACTATCGCCCCTTCTGCTCGCGGCGCTGCGCTGACGTCGACCTTGGACGCTGGCTGACCGAGGGCTATCGCATCCCGGCCGAAAACGAGGACGAGGCCGAAGACGCCCCGGCGGACGACCCTGCACCGAAGGCACATTAGGGGCGTTTTCCCTCTGGACAGCCCCCCGGCGCTTGGATATCACCCGCGCACCAAACGGTGCCCAGATAGCTCAGTTGGTAGAGCAGCGGATTGAAAATCCGCGTGTCGCTGGTTCGATTCCGGCTCTGGGCACCATAATTTCCAATAAAACCTAAGGTTTGCGGCATATTGGCGGACATAGAGACGATTTTGTCCACCTATCTGTCGACCCGTCATTTTTTGACAGGTGATGAGATCGCCGACTAGTAACCTCTTACTGCATGAGCCACGTTCCTGCAGGAACGCGATCCAGACGGTGAAGTCGGCGGATGCGAAGAAGGTGATGACCATCCGCACCGCGACCTTCGATGCCGCGGGCAAGGGCGGGTCTGCTCCGGTCGAGAAGGTCTCGGCCAGCGTGGATGGCGGGCTGTCGGCCTGGGTCGAGGACAAGGTGGCTTCCTCCGACCGTCCCGAACTGACCTCGGCCGGGATCGTGGTGTCGGGCGGGCGTGGTGTCGGGTCGCAGGCCGACTTCGCGCTGATCGAGAAGCTGGCGGACAAGCTGAACGCCGCTGTCGGTGCCTCGCGCGCCGCTGTGGACAGTGGCTACGCGCCGAACGACTGGCAGGTCGGGCAGACCGGCAAGGTCGTGGCGCCGGACCTCTACGTGGCGGTCGGCATCTCGGGCGCGATCCAGCACCTTGCGGGGATGAAGGACAGTAAGGTCATCGTCGCGATCAACAAGGACGAAGAGGCCCCGATCTTCCGAGTCGCGGACTATGGCCTCGTCGCCGACCTCTTCACCGCCGTCCCGGAGATGATCGAGAAGCTGTAAGGCGGGTGGTGGGTTGCCCGAGGGCGGCCGGAAATTGCGCGACCGGGGCGCGGGACGTTGCGAAGGTTCTTCTTTGCTTTCGCCAGCGCTTCTTTGCAGACAGTCCCGCCGAGTTGAGGGAAACTTGGGCGGATACCCGTCGCCGGAGCCTATGATGACCGAACCCCACCTGAACCTGATCGCCGGGCGCTGGCAGGAGGCCCAGGCCCTTGCCGAGAACCGCAACCCCTCTGATCCGTCCGACCTGATCGGGCTCTACGCGCGTGGCGGTGCCGAGGACGTTGCGCTGGCCGTCGCTGCGGCCAGGGCGGCGCAACCGGCCTGGGCCAAGGCCTCGCCGCAGCTGCGTGCTGATGTGTTGCGCCGGACGGGCGACATTCTTCTGGCCCGGGTCGAGGAGATGGGGCGTCTTCTGGCGCGTGAGGAAGGCAAGACCCTTGCCGAGGCGAAGGGCGAGGCCCTGCGCGCAGCCCAGCTCTTCCATTTCTACGCGGGCGAGCCGGTACGGGCGCCCGGCGAGAAACATGCCTCGATCCGCGACGGCGTCGAGGTCGAGGTCACGCGGGAACCCCTGGGCGTGGTGGGGCTGATCACGCCGTGGAACTTTCCGATCGCCATTCCGGCCTGGAAGACCGCACCCGCCCTTGCGGCAGGCAATGCGGTGGTGCTGAAACCTGCCGACCTGACCCCGGGATGTGCGCATCTTCTGGCTGAGGTGCTGACCGAGGCGGGATGTCCGCCGGGCGTCTTCAACCTGGTCATGGGGCGCGGGTCCGAGATTGGCGCGGCGCTGGTGGCGCATCCCGACGTGGCGGCGATTTCCTTCACCGGGTCCGAGCGGGTGGGGCGCGGCATCGCGCGCGGCTGCGCCGAGGGGATGAAGAAGGTCCAGCTGGAGATGGGCGGCAAGAACCCGATGGTGGTCACCGCACGGGCCGACATCGACCTTGCGGTCGGGGCCTGCCTGAACGGCGCTTTCTTCTCGACCGGGCAGCGCTGCACGGCCTCGTCGCGGCTGATCGTCGAAGAACCTGTGCTGGCGGAATTCACCGACAAGCTGGTCGCGGCGATGAAGGCGCTCAGGATCGGCGATCCGCTGGACCCCGCAACGCAGATCGGGCCGGTGGTTTCGGAAGCGCAGCTTTCGGGAAATCTCGACTATGTGCGGCTGGCGGGGGCCGAAGGCTGCGAGGTCGTCGGGGGGCAGCGGCTGGACCGGCCCGGCAGTTTTCAGGCGCCCGCCCTGTTCCTTGGGGCGCAGAATACCATGCGGGTGGCGCGGGAGGAGATCTTCGGCCCTTGCGCGGCCGTCATCGCGGCGGCGGATTTCGACGCGGCGGTCGCGATTGCCAATGACACCGAATTCGGCCTGTCCTCGGGCATCTGCACCGGATCGCTGAAGGAGGCGACCGAGTTCAAGCGGCGGTCGAAGGTGGGCATGGTCATGGTCAACTTGCCGACGGCGGGGGTGGATTATCATGTGCCCTTTGGCGGGCGGGGTGCCTCGTCGCTTGGCGGCCGCGAGCAGGGGCGGATGGCGATGGAGTTCTACACCTCGGTCAAGACCGCCTACACGTTTGCGGGGTAAAGGATGGAGGATTTCGCTTTTCTGGGTCCGGCGGGCTGGCTGACCGGTGCGGATGCACTGCCGTATCAGCGCGACTGGCTGAACCGCTATGGCGTGGCCCCAGTGGGCGTGGCGCGCCCGGCCTCGACGGGAGAGGTGGCCGAGGTTATCGCCCGGGCGCGGGATATGGGACTGGCGGTCGTGCCACAGGGCGGGAACACCGGCCTTTGCGGGGCGGCGGTGGCCGAGGGACGGGCGCTGATCCTGTCCCTGAACCGGATGGCGGCGATGGGCGAGATCGACCCCGACGGCGGGACGGTCGAGGTCGAGGCCGGGCTGGTGCTGGGCGATCTGCACGCTCGGCTGGAGGGCTCGGGGCTGGTCTTTCCGCTGCATCTGGGGGCCGAGGGCTCGGCCCGGATCGGCGGACTGATCGCCACGAATGCGGGCGGCTCGCAGGCCTTCCGGCATGGCACGATGGCCGATCTGGTCCTGGGGCTGGAGGTGGTGCTGGCCGATGGCACGATCTGGGACGGCAGGCGCGCAGTGCAGAAGGACAATGCGGGCTATGCCTTGCGACGCCTGTTCGCCGGGTCGGAAGGCACGCTGGGCATCATCACCCGGGCCGTGCTGCGGCTGGCCCCGGAACCCCGGCAGGAGGCAACGGCGCTCCTCGCCCTGCCGGATGCCGGGGCGCTGGTCGCCTTCGGCCGCCATCTGCGCGCGACAGCGGGAGAGTTCCTTGCCGCCATGGAGTTCTTTTCCGATCAGGGACTGGACTGGACGCTGAAGCACCTCGCGCTCGACTGGCCGCTGGAAAGCCGCGCGCCGGTCTATCTGCTGGTGTCGCTGTCCACGACCTCGGCGCAGGTTTCACTGGACCAGATTTTCGCCGAAGTCCTGGAAGCGGGGATGGGGCAGGGGCTGGTCACCGACGGGGCGGTGGCGGCCTCGCTTGCGCAGCGGTCGGCCTTCTGGCGCCTGCGCGAGGAACAGCCCGAGGGGCAGCGGCTGGAAGGCGCGCAGGTCAAGCACGACATCTCGGTGCCGGTCGCGCGGATTCCGGCCTTTCTGGCCAAGGGTGCCGACCTGTGCGCCGCGCATCAGCCGGGGATCCGGATCAACCCGTTCGGCCATCTTGGCGACGGCAACATCCACTACAACATATCGCCGCCGGAAGGCGCCGAGTTTGGCCCGGACATCGGCAATCTCAGCCTGCAGCTCGGCGCACTGGCGCAGGAGATGGGCGGTTCCTTTGCGGCGGAGCATGGGCTCGGGCGGTCCAAGGTTTCTCTGGCCGACCACCTGCGCAGCCCGGTCGAGCGGCGCCTGATGGCAAAGGTGAAGGCCGCGCTTGATCCGGACGGGCTGCTGAATCCGGGAGTCATCCTTGGAAACAGGAAAGAATAACTTTCCTGAAGATGGACGATCTTTGTTTAAGGAGCCCCGGATTGTCGGCAATACTCGGCATGTTCGGCCAGGGTGGCTGGAAGGAAGATGGCAAAGATGAAACGGAACGGCGGGCAGCTTCTGGTGGACAGTCTGGTGGCGCTTGGCGCGACCAGGGGGTTCGGCGTCCCGGGGGAAAGCTATCTTGCGGTGCTGGACGCGCTGCACGACACGAACGGCAAGCTTGACTTTGTCCTTTGCCGGAACGAGGGCGGCGCGGCCTTCATGGCGGCGGCCTGGGGCAAGCTGATGGGCCAGCCGGGGCTTTGCTTCGTGACCCGGGGGCCGGGGGTGACGAACGCCTCGATCGGCATCCACACCGCGATGCAGGATTCCGCGCCGATGATCATCTTTGTCGGCCAGGTCGGCACCGACATGAAGGGCCGCGAGGCGTTTCAGGAGATCGACTACGGCGCGGTCTTCGGCACGATGGCGAAATGGGCGGTCGAGATCGACGATGTGGACCGCATCCCGGAAATCCTGGCCCGCGCCTGGACGTCGGCGCTGACGGGACGTCCCGGTCCGGTGGTCGTCGCACTGCCCGAGGACATGCTGACCAGCCTGACCGAAGCCGCTGCCCTGTCCGGCCCGGCCCGCGTGGCTGAACCTGCGCCCGACGCGGCGACCATGGCCGAAGTCCGTGCGATGCTGACGGGCGCGCGTCGCCCGCTGATCCTGTTCGGCGGCTGCAACTGGACGGCCGCCGGGCAACAGGCGCTGCAGGCTTTTGCCGAGGCTTCGGACATCCCTGTCGTCGCGGCCTTCCGCTATCAGGACATGTTCGACAACTTCTCGCCCGCCTACGCCGGCGAGGCGGGGGTGGGAATGCCCGCCCATGTCAAGGCCTTGGTCCGCGAGGCGGATGTAATCCTGGCGATCAACACCCGTTTTGGCGAGATGACGACAGATGGCTACACGCTTTTGTCGGTGCCGGTCCCGGCGCAAAGGCTGATCCATGTCCATGTCTCCGACCGCGAGATCGGCAAGGTCTACCAGCCGACGCTGGGCATCCAGGCCGGGCCGAACGCCTTTGCCACAGCCCTGACTCCGGTGACGGGAGGCTGGGCGGAATGGCGGGCGAAGGCGCGGGCCGGTTGGGAGGCCGGGTTTGACCTTGGCCCGCAGCCTTCGCCCGTCGACATGGGGCTGGTGACGGCGCATCTGCGCGACGTCCTGCCCGAAGACGCGATCCTGACCAACGGAGCGGGCAACTTCACCGTCTGGCCGAACAAGTTCTACAAGTTCGGCCCGGAGGCGCGGCTGCTGGCGCCGCAGTCCGGTGCGATGGGCTATGGCCTACCCGCGGCCATCGCGGCCAAGGTGGCCTTTCCCGACCGGACGGTGGTCTGCTTCGCAGGCGACGGAGATTTCCAGATGAACTGCCAGGAGCTTGGCACCGCCATGCAGGCGGGGGCGCAACCGATCGTCCTGATCCTGAACAACGGCATCTACGGCACAATCCGGGCCCATCAAGAGAGGACCTATCCGGCCCGGGTCTCGGGCACGACGCTGGAGAACCCGGATTTCGTGCGTCTGGCGCAGTCCTACGGCTTTCACGCCGAAAAGGTGGAGCGGACCGAGGACTTCCCCGCCGCCTTCGCCCGCGCCCGGGCCAGCCAGAGCGGCGCAGTGCTGGAACTGGCGATCTCGCCCGAGGCGCTGACCCCGCGACAGACCCTATCCCAGATGCGCGAGGCCGCTCTGGCCAGGAAGGACGCAGAATGACCCGATCAATCCGACTGGGTGCCGATATCGGCGGCACGTTCACCGACATCGCGCTGGAGGCGAACGGGGCGCTTCATTCGACCAAGGTGCTGACCAATTACGCGGCCCCGGAACAGGCGATCCTTGACGGGATGGACGTCGTCTTGGCGGAGGCGGGCATCGGGTATGGCGATCTCGACATCGTCATCCACGGCACCACCCTGGCCACCAACGCCCTGATCGAACGGCGCGGCGCGCGGGTCGCCTTCGTGACGACCGAAGGTTTCCGCGACGTGATCGAGATGCGGACCGAAAGCCGCTTCGACCAGTATGACCTGAACCTCAAGCTGCCGACGCCCCTGGTCCCGCGGGAAGACCGCTTTGTCGTCCGGGGCCGGATCGGCGCGCAGGGGCAGGAGCTGGCGCCCCTGGACGAGGCCGGGCTGGAGGCGATTGCCGAACAGATCGCGGCGGGCGGGTTCGGGGCCGTCGCCATCGGCTTCATCCACGCCTACATGAACCCCGCGCATGAGGAGCGCGCCCGCGAAATCATCGCGGCGAAGGTCGGTCTGCCGATCTCGATCTCCTCGGAAGTCTCGCCGCAGATGCGTGAGTTCGAGCGCTTCAACACCGTCTGCGCCAACGCCTATGTGCGGCCGCAGATGGCCGACTATCTGGGTCGCCTGCAACTGCGGCTGAAGGACAGGGGGGCGAGCTGCCCGGTTTTCATGATCCATTCCGGTGGCGGGCTGATCTCGGTCGAGACGGCGGCGGAATTTCCGGTGCGGCTGGTGGAATCCGGCCCGGCGGGCGGCGCGATCTTCGCTGCCGACATCGCCCGCCGCTTCGGGCTGGAAAAGGTGGTCAGCTACGACATGGGCGGCACGACAGCAAAGATCTGCCTGATCGAGGAGTTCGCGCCGAAGACCGCCCGCACTTTTGAGGTGGCGCGGACCACGCGCTTCGCCAAGGGCTCTGGCATGCCGATTTCCATCCCGGTGATCGAGATGATCGAAATCGGCGCAGGCGGCGGCTCGATTGCCTGGGTGGACAGCCTTGGCCGCATCCAGACCGGGCCGGAAAGTGCCGCCTCGGAGCCGGGGCCGGCTTGCTACCAGCGTGGCGGGACACGTCCGGCGATCACCGATGCCGATCTGGTCCTGGGCAAGATCGACGCCGAGAACTTCGCGGGTGGCGCGATCCGGTTGTCGGTGGACATGGCCAGGACGGCGATTTCCCGCGACGTGGGCGACCGGCTGAAGCTGGCGGCCGAACCGGCGGCCTTTGGCATCTGCGAGGTGGTGGACGAGAACATGGCCAACGCCGCCCGGGTTCATGCGGTCGAGAACGGCAAGAACATCTCGGACAACT
This sequence comes from Rhodobacterales bacterium, assembly GCA_017303485.1. Classification (GTDB taxonomy): domain Bacteria; phylum Pseudomonadota; class Alphaproteobacteria; order Rhodobacterales; family Rhodobacteraceae; genus Tabrizicola. The sequence continues at coordinate 34,760 of JAFLCY010000007.1, read as the reverse complement.
TCATGGTCGCGTTCGGCGGGGCGGCCCCGCTGCACGCCGCGCGGCTGTGCGAGAAGCTGGGGATCGACCGCTGCCTGATCCCGCCGGGCGCGGGTGTGGGGTCGGCGATCGGCTTTCTGAAGGCCCCCTTCGGCTATGAGGCGCTGGCGTCAAAGATCACCCGGCTGTCGGAGTTCGATCCTGCGAAGGTCAACGCGCTCCTGGACGGGTTGAAGGCCACGGCCGAGCGCTTCGTGCGGGCCGGAACCGACGGGGTGATCCGGCGTGAGATCCTGGCCTACATGCGCTACGTCGGCCAGGGTTGGGAAATCCCGGTGACCCTGCCGGACCGGCCCTTCACGGCGGGTGACGCCGAGGCGTTGCGGGCGGATTTCCAGGCGAACTATGCCCGCTTCTTCGGTCGCGCCATCACCGGCCTCGACGGGCTGGAGATCGAGATCGTCACCTTCTCGGTCAAGGCCGAGGATATCCGCCCGGCGCCAGAGCGCCACAGCCTTGCGCTGGGGCAAAAGGCGGTGGGCGCGAAGCAGTCGCGCCCCGTCTTCGACCCCGCCCGCGGCGAGGCGTTGACGACCACCATCGTCGAGCGCACCTCGCTTGCCCCCGGAGACCGCGTCGCCGGCCCGGCCGTGGTGGTCGAGCGGGAAACCTCGACCGTCGTCACCTCGCCCTTCGATGTGGTGATGCAATCCGACGGCAGTCTGCTTCTGGTTCGCAAGGAATCCGCCCAATGACCGACGCAACCTTTGAAATCCGCATGCAGGTGATGTGGAACCGCCTGATCTCGGTCGTGGAAGAACAGGCGATGACGCTTCTGCGCACCGCCTTTTCTACCAGCGTCCGCGAGGCGGGCGACCTTTCGGCCGGTGTCTTCGACCCGCAGGGCCGGATGCTGGCGCAGGCGGTGACCGGCACGCCGGGCCATGTGAACACGATGGCCGAGGCCGTCCTGCATTTCATCGACGAGATCGGCCGGCAGAACATGTTCCCCGGCGATACCTATGTGACCAACGACCCCTGGAAGGGCACCGGCCACCTGCACGACATCACCATGGTCTCGCCCAGCTTCAAAGGCGACACGCTGGTCGGCTTCTTCGCCTGCACCGCACATGTGGTGGATGTGGGGGGCAGGGGCTTCGGGGCTGACGGCAAGTCGGTCTACGAGGAAGGCATCCAGATCCCGATCATGAAATTCGCCGAGCGCGGCGTCGTCAATGCCGACCTCGTCCGCATCCTGCGCGCCAATGTGCGCGAGGCGAACCAGGTGGTGGGCGACTTCTACTCGCTCGCGGCCTGCAACGACGTGGGCCACACCCGCCTGATCGCCATGATGGAGGAGATCGGGCTGCCGAACCTGGATGCGCTGGGCGAGTTCATCTTCGCCCGCACCAAGGCCGCCACGCTGGAGCGGATCGCGGCCCTGCCGCGCGGGGCCTGGGTCAACACCATGGTCACGGACGGCTACGACGAGCCGGTGAAGCTGCAAGCCACCGTCGAAACCCGCGACGGCACCGTCAATGTCGACCTGACCGGCACCGACGGGGTCAGCCGCTGGGGCATCAACGTGCCGATCATCTACACCAAGGCCTATGCCTGCTATGCGATGAAATGCGTGGTGGCTCCGGACATTCCGAACAACTGGGCCTCGCTGGAACCCTTCACGGTGTCGTCGCCCGAAAACATCCTGAACGCGCCGTTCCCGGCGCCGGTCAGCCTGCGCCATGTCTTCGGCCATATGGTGCCGGACCTTGTGCTGGGCGCACTGGCGCAGGCCCTGCCGGGGAAGATTCTGGCGGAAGGGGCAGGGGCCTTGTGGAACATCCACATGTCGGTGAAGCCCACCACCCCCGACGGGCAGCGGGCCGAGATCCTGATGTTCAACTCGGGCGGCATGGGCGCGCGGCCCGAGGCGGACGGGCTGAACGCGACCGCCTTCCCTTCGGGCGTGATGACAATGCCGATCGAGGCGACCGAACATACCGGCCCGGTGGTGATCTGGCGCAAGGAGTTGCGGCCCGACAGCGGCGGCGATGGCCAGTATCGCGGGGGGCTGGGCCAGATCATCGAAATCGAACCCGCGACGGGACACATGATGGACTTCTCGGCGATGTTCGACCGGATCGGCCCCGCCCCGCGCGGGCGCGACGGGGGGCAGCCGGGGGCGACGGGCGTCGCCAAACTGGATGACGGCACCAAGCTGAGGCCGAAAGGCTGGCAGCAGGTTCCCGAGGGCCGGCGACTGGTCCTTCACCTGCCGGGCGGCGGCGGATATGGCAATCCGCAGAACCGCAGCCCGGAAGCGCGGGCCGATGACCTATCGAAAGGCTATGTGACGAAATGAGCTATCTCGCATCCCGACTTGCCGCCGTGAAACCCTCGGCCTCCATGGCGGCCTCGATGGCGGCCAAGGCCTTGCGGGCCAAGGGCCTTGACGTGTTCGACCTTGGTCTGGGCGAGCCCGATTTCCCCACCCCGCCGCATATCGCAGAAGCCGCACACAAGGCCGCGCTGGCCGGCGAGACGCTCTATACCGCGTCGGCGGGCACCCCGGCCCTGCGCGCCGCCGTGGCCGAGAAGTTCCGCCGCGAGAACGGGCTGGACTACACCGCGGACGAGATCGTGGTTGCCAATGGCGCCAAGCAGATCATCTTCAACGCGCTGATGGCCACGCTGAACGATGGCGACGAGGCGATCCTGCCCGCCCCCTATTTCGTCAGCTACCCCGAGATGGTCAAGCTTCTGGGCGGCGTTCCGGTGATGCCGGTCTGCGGCGCGGACACCGGGTTCCGCCTGACGCCCGAGGTGCTGGAGGCGGCGATCACGCCGCGCACGAAATGGCTGTTCCTGAACACGCCCGGCAATCCTTCGGGTGCGGTCTATTCCGAAGCCGACCTGAAGGCGCTTGGCGCCGTGCTGGCCCGGCATCCGCAGGTGCTGATCCTGTCGGACGAAATTTATGAACATATCCTGTTCGACGGCCGCGCCTTCGTGTCCTTCGGCAAGGCCTGCCCTGACTTGCGCGACCGGACGCTGATCGTGAACGGGGTGGCCAAGGCCTATGCGATGACCGGCTGGCGCGTTGGCTATGCGGCGGGTCCTGCGCCCCTGGTGAAGGCGATGACCACGGTGCAAAGCCAGTCGGTCACTTCGGTCGCCGCCCCGATGCAGGCGGCGGCCTTGGCCGCCCTGACCGGCCCGCAGGACTGCATCCCGCGCTTCCGGGAAGCCTTCGAGCGGCGGCGCGATCTGGTGGTTGCGGGCATCGCGAAGATTCCAGGCCTGACCCTGCCGCCGCCGGAAGGGGCCTTCTACGCCTATATCGGCTGCGACGGCCTGATCGGGAAGGTGACACCCGAGGGCAAGACCCTTGGCAACGACGCCGACGTCTCCGACTACCTGCTGAACCACGCCCATGTCGGCTCGGTTCCCGGTGCGGCCTATGGCGTCTCGCCCTTCTTCCGCATCTCCACCGCCACCTCCGACGCCGTCCTGACCGAGGCCATCGCCCGCATCACCCGCGCCGTCGCCGCCCTGAAGGACCGTCCATGACCCCGCGCTACGACACGATCCTCCTGACCGGCGCGGCCGGCCGACTTGGCACCGAACTGCGCCGGGCGCTGGCCCCCCTGTGCCGCCGTCTGCGCCTTGCCAGCCGCAACGGCATTGCCGACCTTGCCCCGAACGAAGAGTCGGTGGCCTTCGATCTGGCCGACATGGACGCGGTCATCGCCGCCTGCGAGGGCGTCGATGCCATCGTCCATTACGGCGGCGCGCCGCTGGAGAAGTCCTGGGCTGACATCCTCGACAGCAATATACGCGGCAGCTACCACATCTACGAAGGTGCCCGGAAACACGGGGTGAAGCGGGTCGTCTATGCCAGCTCGGTCCATGCGATCGGCTATCACAAGCTGGAAGACCACATCGACACCAACGCGCCGCACCGGCCCGACGGGCTTTACGGGCTGTCGAAGTGCTTCGTCGAAGACCTCGGCCGCCTTTACTGGGACAAGTTCGGCATCGAAAGCGTGGCCTTGCGCATCTTCTCGTCCTTCCCGGAACCGGCGGACCGGCGGCATCTGTGGTCCTGGCTGTCGTTCGAGGACTGCAACCGTCTGACCGTCGCCGCCCTGACCGCCCCACGCGTGGGGTTCACGGTGTCCTTCGGCATCTCGGACAACGCGGTGCAGCCGGTGGACAATCGGCTGGCCGGGCATCTGGGCTATCACCCACAGGACAACACCGAACCCTACCGCGCCGCGGTGGAGGCGAAGTTCCCGACCCCCGACCCGAAGGCGCCTGCGGTCCTGCATCTGGGCGGCTTCTTTGTGGAACTCGGTCATCCGGATGACGAGCCGGCGAAATGAAACCGTCCTATGACGTGGTGATCGTCGGCGGGGCCGTCATCGGCTCGGCAGTCGCCTATTTCCTGATGGCCAACCCGGATTTCGGCGGCTCCGTGCTGGTGGTCGAACGTGACCCGACCTACCGCTTCGCCTCGACCTCGCTGTCGTCCTCGGCGATCAGGGTGCAGTTTTCGAACCCTGTCAACGTGAAGATCAGCCAGTTCGGCAGCGCCTTCATCCAGGAATTTGCACAAACCATGCAAGTCGCTGGTGAGGCCGCGCCCGACCTGAACTTCCATCAGGGTGGCTATCTGTTCCTGGCCACCACCGATGAGCAGGTCGGCATCCTGCGCGAGAACCACGCGGTCCAGCGGGCCTGCGGGGCGGATGTGGTGCTGTGGGGGCAGGAAGACCTGGCGCGGGCCTTCCCGCATCTCAACGTCGATGACATCGCGCTGGCCAGCTATGGCCAATCCGGCGAGGGCTGGTTCTCCAACACCGGGCTGATGAACGGCTTCAAGGCCAAGGCGCGGGCTTTGGGCGCGGACTATGTCACCGACGAGGTGGTGGCCATCGCGCGCGAGGGCAACCGTGTCACCGGCATCACGCTGAAATCCGGCGCGACCATCGCCGCGGGCCATGTGGTCAACGCCTCTGGCCCCCGCGCGGCGCTGACGGCGCGGATGGCCGGGCTGGACGTGCCGGTGGAACCGCGGAAGCGCACGCTCTTCGTCTTCGACTGCGCCCGATCGCCCGAAGGCAGCGCCACCGTAAACAAGGGCCGCCTGCCGCTGATGATCGACCCATCGGGCGTGTTCTGCCGCCCCGAAGGCCGCTTCTTCCTGTCCGGCGCGCCGCCCGAGGAAGACCCGGCCGTGGACTGGGACGATTTCGAGCCCCGCTGGGAAGAGTTCGAGGCGCAGATCTGGCCCGCGCTGGCCCAGCGTTCGCCGGGGTTCGAGGCGATCAAGGTGGTCAACCAGTGGGCCGGGCACTACGATTTCAACACCCTTGACCACAACCTGATCGTTGGCCTGCACCCCGAGGTGCGCAACTTCGTCTTCGCCAACGGCTATTCCGGCCACGGTCTGCAACAGGGGCCCGCAGCCGGGCGGGCGGTGTCCGAGCTGATCACCTATGGCGCATTCCGCACGCTGGACCTGTCCGAAGTGGGCTACGAACGGGTGGTCGAAGGGCGGCCCTTCCTGGAAAAGGCCGTGATCTAGATCACCGCTTCCTCAAGGAAGGGCTTCCCGGCCGGGATCCGGTCATAGGCGAAAGGCGAAAGGTCAAGCGTCCGGAATTCACCGTGCAGGATCAGCTCTGACACGCCGCGGCCCGTGGCCGGGGATTGCTGCAACCCGTGACCCGAGAACCCGTTGGCGAACATGAAGTTCGACACCTCGGGGTGAAAACCCACGATGCCGTTGTGGTCGAGCGTGTTCATCTCATAGTGCCCGGTCCAGCGGTTCACCACCTTCAGCGCGTCGAAATCAGGGATGCGGTGGTAGAGCGCCGGCCAGATCGACTCTTCGAACTCCTCGTCGCGGGGGCTGAAATCCTCGTAATCCGCCGGGCCGTCGTCGCCGGGCGTGTTGCCGGTCAGGAACAGCGGACCTTCCGGGCGGACGAAAGTGCCGGACAGGTCGATGACGTTGGGCATCCGCCCCGGAATCGGGTTGGCGCTGGCGAAGACGAAGCTGTAGCGCTTGAACGGAGCGACCGGGATCGACAGCCCCGCCATCGCCGCGACCTGTTGCGCGCGCGGTCCGGCGGCGTTGACGAGGACTCCGCAGGCGATCTCCTCGCCGGTCTCCAGCCGCACGCCTGTGACCTTGCCGCCCGCCAGCGTCAATCCGGTCACGCGGTTGTCGATGTATTCCACCCCCATCGCCCGCGCAGCCCGGCGGAAGCCGGTCAGAAGGCCCATCGAATCGAACCAGCCTTCGGCCCCCGCGCCCCAGGACCCACCACCCAGGTCATCGACGTTCAGCCAGGGAAAGCGGTCCTTCAACGGGCCGGGATCGAGGAACACCGTCTCGGCCCCCAAGTCGCGCTGCATCTCGACACGAGCCTTGGCAGCGTCCACGCCGTCGGGCGAGCAGCAGTAGAGGTAGCCGTGTTCCTTGAAGCCCAGGTCCGGCGCGGCCTCACCCGGAAAGTAGGGCGCCATGCGTTCGGCAAAGCCGCGGATCACCTCGACGCCGAACTGGCTGATCTTGACGTTGATCGGGTTGGAGTATTGCTGCCGGATCGCACTGGTCGACAGCGCGGTCGATGAGAATTCGTAAGTCGAATCGCGTTCCACCACCAGCACGGACAGGCCCGACGGCCCAAGCCAGTAGGCCGTGGAGGACCCGACCGCCGCGCCTCCGACGATGATCACATCATAGGATCGCTTCTTGGGCGGAAAATAAGAGGGGACTGGCATCGGGGGACTCGATTTTAGTTGTCAGTTGTATGATGACTGATAAGATAGCATGACGCAAGAGTCCAAAGGGGGATCAGATGCGGGGAACAGGAAAGGCGGATGTCTTCGCCATGCTGGCCCATCCGGTAGGCCATGCCAAGAGCCCGGGTGCGGTAAACGGGGTGTTCGAGGACCGGGGATTCGACAGCCTGATGGTCCCGGTCACCTGCCTGCCCGAGCGGTTCGATGCCTTCTGGGAAGGCCTTGATGCCATGCAGAACCTGCGCGGGATCATCGTCTCGATCCCCTACAAGTCCCGGGTCATGGAAAAGGTGATAAAGGCGCATCCCCGGGCTGCACGCGTCGGAGCGGCGAACGTTCTGCGCCGCCTGCCCGATGGCGGATGGGAAGCTGACAATTTCGATGGATACGGCTTCATCATGGCGATGAAGGCGGCGGGCCATGTCATGGCCGGCAAGAAAGCGCTTCTTGTCGGTGGCGGCGGGGGAGGGTCCTCCATCGCGCATTGCCTGGCCGAAGAAGGCGTGGCCGAGCTGACCATCGCTGACACCGATGGCCCGCGTGTCGCGGCCCTCGTGGCGGCGGTGCAGGAGAACTTCCCCGCCTGTCGCGTGAAGGCCGGACCCGCCAATCCCGCCGGGATGGACATCGCCGTAAACGCGACCCCCGTTGGCATGAAGCCCGCCGACCCGCTGCCCATGCCGGTCGACGCCATAGGTCCCGGCATGGTGATCTACGACATCATCATGGAGCCCGCCGAGACCCGGCTGATGGCCGAGGCCAAGGCACGCGGTGCCCATGCGCATGGCGGGCGACCGATGATGGATGCCCAGATGCAGGCCTGGTCCGACTTCTTCGACTTTGAAAGGAAACACCGTGGCTGACACCCTGGCCCTGATCATCGGCGGTACCTCGGGCATCGGTCAGGCCATTGCCCTGCGCTTTGCCACCGAAGGCATGCGTGTGATCGTCACCGGCCGGGACGCGGCGCGGGGCGAAGCGGTGGCCGCTGACTGCCTTGCCGCGGGCGCGCCGGAGGCTCGATTCCTTCCCGTCGACGTGGCCGATCCTGCCAGCGTCGAGGCCCTGTCCGCCGCCATGCCCGACGCGCCGGACATCCTCGTCAATTGCGCTGGCATCCTGCAAAGCGGCAAGCGGGTGCTGGATCAGCCGCTGGATGAGGATGAACGGCTGTGGCGCATCAACTATCGCGGCACGCTGATCGGCGCGCAGGTTTTCGGCCGCCGGATGCGCGAGGGCGGTGCGATCCTGAATGTCGGCTCGCTGGCATCCTTCGCGCCGCTGTCCTTGCCCGCCTATACGCCCGGCAAGCAGGCCGTGAAGGCCCTGACCGAGATCCTCGCCTGCGAGCTGGGCCCCAGGGGTATCCGCGTCAACGCCGTGGCACCGGGCTACACCCTGTCGGACGGGCTGAAGGCCCGGATTGCAGCGGGTGAGCGCAACCCCGAAGCCATCGTCGCCACCACCGCGCTACGCAAGTTCGTCCAGCCCGAGGATGTAGCCGAAGCGGCGCTGTTTCTGTGTTCACCTCGCGCCGGGGCGATCACCGGGGTCACGCTGCCGGTCGATGCCGGATGGCTGGTTCAGGCGCCCTATGCGCAATACCTGCGCGGCAACCCGATCAAGGAGCTGGCATGATCACGCGTTTCGACTTTGACACCCGCATCCATCATGGGGTGATCCACAATGACACCATCTACCTGACGGGGCAGGTTGGCACGCCCGGCACCTCGGCCGGGGCGCAGATGGAGGAGGTTCTGGCCAAGATCGACCGGCTGCTGCAGACCGCGGGCAGCGACCGCACGAAGATCCTGCATGTGCAGATGTGGCTGGATGACATCCGCGACTTCGATGCCGTCAACAAGGTCTGGGACGCCTGGATCCCGATGGAACACGCTCCCGCCCGCTCCAGCGGCGAGGGGCGGATGGCAAAGCCGGGAATGCTGGTGGAGTTGATTGTGACGGCGGCCCTCTGATACACCCCAAGGCAGTCCGTGAAAGGCACCGATGAAGCGCCCCTCCCTCTCGACCGTGGTTTCTGAAAGCCTGCTTGGCCGCATCCGGTCGGGCGAACTGGCACCGGGCGCGCAGCTTCCCACCGAATCCGAGCTGTGCGAGACCTATGAGGTCAGCCGTACCGTCGTGCGCGAGGCCATCGCGCGCCTGCGGTCGGAAGGTCTGGTGATCCCGCGGCAGGGCAAAGGGGTCTTCGTCTCGGAAGCGCCGCTGGCAAGCTTCACCATCCCCGCCTCGGATCTTCAGGCGCTGCCGCAGACCATCGCCCTTCTTGAACTGCGCCTTGGCGTCGAGGTGGAATCCGCCGGTTTCTGCGCCCTGCGGCGCAGCGATGCCGAGGCGGCGGCGATCCGGGCCGAGATGGAGCGGACCGATGCCGACCGCCCCGACCCCGACAATATCCGGGTCCACTACGACTATGATTTTCACCTCGCCATCGCCCGGGCCAGCGGCAACGCGCAAATCTCCGGTTTCCTTGGCTATCTCCGCGCGCAGATCACGCCGAGGCTGGCTTTGGGGTCCGTTCTGTCCGCCGGCGTGAAGGATGACTACTTCAACCGGATCCACGCCGAGCATGAGGCGATCGTCCTTGCAATCGAAGCCCGCGACGAAGCTGCGGCCCGCGCGGCGATGCGGGCCCATCTGGCCAACAGCCTTGAGCGGTTGCGCGCCCTGGCGCGGGCTGCCGGACAGCCAGACGGGACGCGCGGACGCCTGCCAAAGTCGGTTCCTGCCGGGGTCTGAGCGCAGGACTGCCACCGGGCCGCGACCGGTCCGACCGGTGGCGGAATCACGGGTATCGGTTGATCTATTGCGAAAGCTGTACTTTCGAATATCGGACATTTCTTCCTTTTTTGAATCTGCCTGAGACGACATCCTCCCCAGCGAAGGAGAAACCATGCGCCAAGTTCTCATCACCGGAGCGACCAGCGGCATCGGCCGCGCGATGGCCCAGACGCTACATGCGGCGGGCTACCGGGTGCTGGCGCTTGGGCGGAATGCGAAGGCGCTGGCCGAACTTTCGGCGGAGGGGATCGAGACCCTGGCGCTGGACCTCGCCGATCCCGGCGCGCTGATGGCGCTGCGGGACCGCCCGGTCGACGTGCTGGTGAACAACGCCGGGATCATGCCGAAGCCGGGCCCCTTCGCCGATATGTCTGGTGACGAGATCGACCGGACCCTCGCGGTCAACCTTGCCTCGGTCCTGCATCTGACCCAGGCCCTGCTGCCGGGGATGATCGCGCGCGGGACGGGGCATGTGGTCTTCACCGGATCGACCGCGGCCCATGCGCCGGGGGCCAACTTCGCCGCCTATGCCGCCAGCAAGGCCGGTATCGCGGCCTTTGCCACCGCGCTCCGCGCCGAGCTTTCGCCGCACGGGATCCGTGTGACCGAGCTGGTCCCCGGCCGTGTCGAGACCGGTCTCTACACTGCGATCCTGCCCGATGCCGCGCGGGGCGACATGTATGCCAATGGCAATTCCCTGCAACCGCAGGACCTTGCCGATGCTCTGCTGGCCGTCCTGTCGCTGCCGTCCCGGGCCTCGGTCACCCGGCTGGACATCCTGCCGACGCGTCCCGTTCCCGCCATCCAACTGAAATGAGAAGAAGATGAAAGACCTGAACATTGTGATCGTCGGTGGCGCGATGGGCTTTGGCGCCCTGATCGCCGAGATGGCCGTCGAATCGGGCGCGAAAGGCGTGGGCATCATCGACATCGTGGATGCGACCGATGCGCTGGCACCCGCTAAGGCCAAGGGCCTTAAGACGGCGCAGGCCCTGTGCGACATCCGCACCGCGCCGGCCTGTCAGGCCGCCTTCGACCAGATTGCCGGGGAACTGGGCCGCGTCGACACCCTGGTCAACTGCGCCGCGATCTACCCGCGGAAGCCGACGCTGGGTGTTACGGACGAGGAATGGGATGCCTCGAACGCGATCAACATCAAGGGCACCTATCACATGATGGTCTCGGCCATCGCCCATATGAAGACGCTTGACCCGGTGGCCCATGTGCGTGGGCGCATCGTCAACATCACCTCGGTCGATGCCTTCAAGGCGCATCCGAAGAACATCCACTATGCGGCCACCAAGGCCGCCGTCGTCAGCCTGACCAAGTCCGTCGCCGACTATGTGGCCTCGGACGGCATCCTGGTGAACTCGGTCGCGCCTGCCGGGATGGCGACGGAGAAGGCCCGGGCCTCGGGCTTCCTTGACGAACTGGCCAAGGCGAGCCCCTTGGGCCGGGGCGCCCTGCCGCGGGAAATCGCGGAATGGGTCATCATGGCCGGTAGCCCTAAGAACACCTACATGACCGGAGAAAACATCATCGTTTCCGGTGGTTACATCTACGCCTGACCTGAACGCATAACCCCAAGCACAAGGGGACAGAACCCGAACCGGCGCGGCAGGCCCGGCTCGGGGCGACCGACTGTTGCCTGCCATCATGCCAACCAGGGAGTGGCACCAATGAATTTCAAGACGACAACTGCCTTCGGGCTTGGGATGTTCGCACTGTCGGCCCTCGCGGCGCAGGCGGGCACCGGCGACACGCTAAAGGCCGTGCAGGCCCGCGGCACGCTGAACTGCCCCGGTGACATCGGGTCCTACATGGGCTTTGCCGAGGTCGACGACCAGGGCAACTGGAAAGGTCTCGACATCGAACTGTGCCGCGCCATGACCACGGCGATCTTCGGCGACCCGGCCAAGGCCAACATCGTCCCGATCGACTGGGCGCAGCGCTGGCCCTCGCTGCAGTCGGGCGACATCGACATCGTCATCAAGGCCTCGGGCGGCACGCGGTCGCGCGACACCGAGCTTGGCCTGCAATTCTCGATGTCCTACTACCTTGGCACCACCAAGGTCATGGCGCACAAGGAACTGGAACTGACCACGCTGGCGGATGCCGAAGGCGGTTCGATCTGCGTTCCCGCCTCGACCTCGACCGAGCGTCAGGTCGCCTCCTATCTTGAAGCCAAGGGCATCAAGATGGAAATCGTCGCCATCGAGAAGAACGAAGAGGTCGAGGCTGCCTACTTCTCCGGCCGCTGCGATACCTACGCCCAGTGGGGGCCGGTGCTGGCCATCGCGGCCTCGCAGTCTGAAGATCCCACCGCCCACGTCCTTCTGCCCGACGTCCTTGCGCTGGAGCCGGAAGTCATGATCACCCGTCAGGGCGATGACAACTGGGTCGACATCGCCAACTGGACGCTGTCCGCGCTGCTTTATGCCGAACAGGAAGGCATCACCTCGGCAAACGTCGACGAGATCAAGGCGAACCCGCCCTCGGCCGAGATGGGCAAGTTCCTTGGCGCGACGCCGGGCATGGGTGCTGGTCTCGGACTGAGCGACGACTGGGCCTACAACGTGATCAAGAAGGTCGGAAACTACTCGGAAATCTTCGATCGCAGCCTGGGACAGTCCTCGCCCTACAAGATGCCGCGCGAGATGACCGCGCTCTGGAAGGACGGCGGCGTCCTGTTCCCGCTGGTGGTCGACTGATCCACCCCGCGCCCGTGGCGGAGCGATCCGCCACGGGCCCCGTTTCCCAGCCCTAACAGGACCGAGGAAAGACCGATGACCGGATCATCCTTCTGGCGCAGCAAATCCCTCCGCAGCGCGGCCATTCAGGGCGGGTTCCTCGTCGTGATCGTGGCGCTTGTGGTTGGTGCCACCCTGACGGCGCGTGCGAACCTCTCGGCACAGGGGCTGACCTCGGGCTTTGCATTCCTGCACAAGGCGACGGGGTGGGAGATGAACTTCACCCTTCTTCCCACGACCACCAGGGACCCCTACTGGTGGTACCTGCTGATGGGCCTGATGAACACGCTTTTCATGGGCGTCATCGGGCTGACGGGGGCTTCCATCCTGGGCCTGATCGTCGGCCTGATGCGTTCGGGCCGTAACCCGGCCGCCCGGCTTTTGGGCACGCTCTACATCGAGCTGTTCCGCAACCTGCCGCTGATCCTGCAACTGTTCTTCTGGTATGCGATGGCGAACGCACTGCCCGCGCCAAGACAGTCGCTGGAATTTGGCGGGGCGCTCTTCAACGCGCGCGGCGTCTACCTTCCCGGCTTGAACATCGGACCGGGCAGCGTGGCGCTTGCCGTGCTGGCCTTGGTTCTGGGCGCCGCTGTCGCGATCTGGATCGCGGCTTCCCGCCGGTTCCGCCAGATCGAGCCGCAGGTCCAGCGCCGCCTGTCACTCGCGGCCCTTGGCACCGGCGTGGCACTTGCCGCGCTGGCGGTCCTTGCCGGACATGAACCCGGCACCGACTGGACAAGCTGGCCTGCGCTGGCCGGGCTGCGGGTGGACGGCGGCTTCCGCATCCAGCCGGAGTTCTACGCACTGGCAATTGCCATCACCACCTACGGCGCAGCCTATGTCGGCGAGATCGTCCGGGGCGGGTTCAAGGCGGTGGGCCGGGGCCAGATGGAGGCCGCTGCGGCCCTTGGACTGTCGTCCTGGCAAATCTTCTCGCGGGTGCGGATGCCGCTGGCGTTCCGGGCCATGCTGCCGATCCTGATCAACCAGTATGTCTGGCTGATCAAGGCCACCACCCTTGGCATCGCCGTCGGCTTCTCGGACTTCTTCATGGTGATCGCCTCGTCGATCAACCATTCCGGCCAGACCTTCGAGTTCATCGCCATCCTGATGGGCGGCTTCCTTCTGATCAACTTCTCGCTCGCCGCAGTGCTGAACCGGCTGAACCGGGCCATCGCGCTGAAGGGCCATCAAACCACGGGGGTCCAATGACCAGTATCTCCCGTTCCCGATCGCCGCTGAAGCGGTTGCGTAAGGACTACTTCGGCTCGCCCGGTGCGACGCTGATGACCCTTGTCAGCGTTGCCGTGCTTGGCTCGATCCTGTGGTTCCTCATCGACTGGGGCCTGCTCCGGGCCACCTTCGGCGCCGAGGGCACACAGGCCAGCTGCTCTGCCGCCGGGGGCGCCTGCTGGTCAGTCATCGCCGTCCGCTGGCGCGTCATCCTCTTCGGCATCTACCCGTTCGACGAACAATGGCGCCCTGCACTGGCCTGCGCCGTGGTGGCAGTGGTGATCGTCCTGTCCTGCATTCCGAAGCTCTGGAGCTTTGGCCGCCTGGCTCTGATCTGGGGCCTTGGCACGGCGCTGTTCTACGCCCTGATGCGCGGCGGCGTGCTGGGGCTGGTTCCGGTGAACGAACAGCAATGGGGCGGGCTGCCGCTGACGCTGTTCGTCTTCGTCGCCACCGGCGTCATCGGGATGCCCTTGGCCATCGGCCTCGCCCTCCTGCGGCGGTCGGACTACCCCGTCATCGCGCGTGTATCGGGCTGGATCATCGACACGATCCGCTCATTGCCCTTGCTCTCCATCCTCTTCACCTGCGCCATCGTGCTGCCGTTCATGCTGCCGGGCTTCCTCATCGGCGAAAAGCTGTATCGCGTCGTCTTCGGTGCCGCCCTTTTCTTCGCCGCCTATCAGGCCGAGATCATCCGTGGCGGCTTTCAGGGCATTCCGCTTGGGCAGGAAGAGGCCGCCAAGGCGCTTGGCCTGTCCTACTGGCAGCGCATGGGGCGGATCGTCCTGCCGCAAGCCTTTCGCCTCGCCCTGCCTGCCACGATCAACCAGTTCGTCATCGCCTTCATGGAAACCTCGCTGATCGTCGTCGTCGGCTTCATGGAGCTGCTCGCGGCGGGCAACACCGCCTTCAAGACCGGCGCGTGGAAGTTCGCCTATGCCGAAGTCTACGTCTTCATCGCCCTGATCTACTTCACCTTCGTCTTCGGCCTCTCGCGCTACGGCGCCTATCTTGAGGCCCGGATGAACACTGGCCGCGCCAAGGAGTGACCCCATGGACCTGACCGCTCCCGCCATCAAGATCACCGGCCTCGACAAGTTCTACGGCCAGTTCCACGCCCTGAAAGCCATCGACCTCCGCGTCGGCAAGGGCGAGAAGGTTGTCATTTGCGGGCCCTCGGGCTCGGGAAAATCAACTCTGATCCGCTGCATCAACCAGCTTGAGGAACATGACAGCGGTTCCATCAGCGTCTTCGGAACCACGCTGGATGACAGCCTCGCCTCGCTGGACGAAATCCGCCGTGAGGTCGGCATGGTGTTCCAGCAGTTCAACCTTTTCCCGCACATGACCGTGCTGGAGAACTGCACCCTCGCGCCGATGCTGGTGCGCAAGACCGCGCGCGCCGAGGCCGAAGCGACCGCCATGCGCTATCTGGAAAAGGTCCGCATCCCGGATCAGGCGCAGAAATACCCCGGCCAGCTCTCCGGCGGCCAGCAACAACGCGTGGCCATCGCCCGGGCGCTTTGCATGCAGCCCGAGATCCTGCTGTTCGACGAACCAACCTCCGCCCTCGACCCCGAAATGATCGCCGAGGTGCTGGATGTCATGGTGACACTCGCCCAGGAAGGCATGACCATGGTCTGCGTCACGCATGAGATGGGCTTTGCCCGCAAGGTGGCCGACCGGGTGATCTTCATGGACAAGGGCGAGATCGTGGAAGAAGCCGCCCCCGAGGCCTTCTTTACCGCCCCGAAAAGTGAAAGGACCCGGCTTTTCCTGTCGCAGGTGCTTGGGCACTGACTTTACTGCGGGGGCCGGAATGCTAGCATCGGCGCGCCGACCCCTTCACGGACCCCGCATGGCCCCTCGCGTCAAACTGCCGCCCCTGAACTCGCTCCGCGTTTTCCACGCCGTCGTGCGGCACAGATCGCTGCGCGAGGCGGCGGATGAGCTTCTCGTCTCGCCCCAGGCCATCGGCCAGCAGGTCCGCCTGCTGGAAGAGGCGCTGGGCGTGGTGCTGATGGAGCGGGACGGCCGGTCGATCCGCTTCACTGAAAAGGCGATCACCCTGTCGCACTATATCCAGGCCGGGTTCGAGGAGTTCGAGGAAGGCGTCCGGCGGGTCACCGCGCCCCAGCAGCGCGCTCGGATCAACCTCAACGTCAGCCCCTATTTCGGCACCCGCTACCTGATGCCGCGCCTGGCCGAGTTTCGTACCGCCGTACCCGAGGCCGAGATCGGTCTGACAACGATGATCGACCTTGTCGACCTTGAACGCGATCAGATCGACTTGGCCGTGCAATGGGGCTACGGCGACCGGACGGACGTGCTGTATCATCTCTTGATGCGGGACCCGAAGGTCATCTGCTGTCGCGCCGACATGGCCGAAAAGATCGCGTCGCCGTCCGACCTCTTGCGCTTCAACCTTTTGCAGCCTGCCCGGTCCAAGCGGCTCTGGCCGGACATCCTTGCCTATCTCGGCGTCGACATCCCGGAACTCGACCGCAACTTGACCTTCGACGATGCGGCCACCATGCGGCGTGCGGCACATCAGGGCTTGGGGATCGGGCTGATTTCGCGGCTGGACGCCGAAGAGGACATTGACGCGGGCAAGCTGGTGGCGCCGTTCGGCATCGACGCGCTGACCGACATGCCGCCGGAAACCGTTCCCGGGTTCTATGTCATCACCACGAAGGCCCGGCTGCGGGCCAAGCATGTCGCCGCCCTGCACCGATGGCTTCTGGAGCAGGACTGGCAGGCCTGAAGCCTGCCAGTCCTGCCTTACCCCAGCTGGTGACAGGCGAGAGCTTCGAGAGCCTTCACCAGACTGGAGTGGTCCTGATCGCGGTCGCAGGCGCTCATCAACTCCTGCGCCGTTGCGGTATTGGGCAGGGAGACCCCCAGCGCCTTGGCGCTGTCCAGCGCAAGCGTCAGGTCCTTCTGGTGCAGTTTCAGCCGGAACCCGGGAGCGAAGGTCCGCTTGATCATCCGCTCGCCGTGCACCTCCAGCACCCGGCTGGCGGCGAAACCGCCCATCAGCGCCTGCCGCACCCGCGCCGGGTCGCAACCCGCTTTCGAGGCAAAAACCAGCGCCTCCGAAACCGCCTCGATGTTCAGCGCCACGATGATCTGGTTCGCCAGCTTGCAGATCTGTCCCGCCCCGGTCGCTCCCACCAGGGTGATGTTCTTCCCCATGATCTGAAACAGCGGCAGCGCCCGGTCGTGATCGGTCTCGGCCCCCCCCACCATGATCGTCAGGCTGGCGTTTTCAGCGCCGACCTGCCCGCCAGACACCGGAGCATCCAGATAGGAACCGCCCTTTTCCGCCACGGCTTCGGCGAACCGCCGCGTGGCGATCGGGCTGATCGTGCTCATGTCGATCACAAGCGTCCCGGGTTTCAGACCGGCAAGCACACCCGCCTCGGCCGTCAGGACGCGTTCCACGTCGGGTGTATCGGGCAGCATCAGGATGACGACCTCCGACACCTCCGCCACCTCTGTCGGACTGGACAGGACCTTTGCAGTCAGACCCTGGGGCAGCGGGGAACGGTTCAGCGTGGTCGCGATCTCATGTCCCGCACCGGCCAGATGTCGCGCCATCGGCGCCCCCATCACGCCCAGACCGATAAACCCGATCTTCATGTCGTCCCTCCGCTTGCCTGGCCAAATCATATGATGTATGACAACTGATAAGCCAAGAGGGGTCGTCATGCAAGAACGAGAAAACGTGCTGAAGTCCGCGGTGACGGCTGGCAGGGCCGCCATCGGTTTGTGGTGTTCGCTTGGAAGCGCACTCACGACCGAGATCGTCGCGGGATCGGGCGTCGATTGGCTGCTGATCGACGGCGAGCATAGCCCGAACGATCTCCGCTCCACCGTGGCTCAGCTGCAGGCAGCGGCGGCCTTTCGCTGCGAGGCCGCGGTGCGGCTGCCGTCGGATGACGCGAACCTCATCAAGCAGTTCATGGATGGCGGCGCGCGCAGCCTGATGATCCCGAATATCCGCTCGGCGGATCAGGCCCGTGCGGTGGTCGCGGCGATGACCTATGCACCAGACGGCATCCGCGGCTTTTCCGTCGGCCACCGGGCGAATGCCTTCGGGCGGATCAAGGGCTATCACGCGAATGCCCGAAAGGAGCAGTTGCTGGCCGCCCAGATCGAATGTGCAAACGGGGTTGCGAACGCCGCCGCAATCGCCGCGGTCCCCGGAGTCGATGTGCTTTTTGTTGGGCCGGGAGATCTTTCCACCAACCTCGGTGCCATGGGCAACCCTTCTGCCCCACATGTGCAGGAGGCCATCGCTTCAGTGCTTGCGGCGGCGAAGGCGGCAGGCAAGGCGGCGGGCATCCTCGCCCCCAATCCGGCCGACGCGGACCGCTATCTCGCCGCCGGATTCACGATGGTGGCGGTCGGTTCCGATCTGGGCCTGCTGGCACGCGGGTCGGACGACCTTGTCGCCCGGTTTCGCCAACCGGCTTGACGATCCCGCCGTCCCGGCATAGCTACGGAAACCGACGCGGGTGTTGTGTAATGGTAAGACCCTAGCCTTCCAAGCTAGAGACACGGGTTCGATTCCCGTCACCCGCTCCAGCCCTTTCCATGCCGACGAAACCTTGCAGTAGGGTTGTTGCGCTGGGGCAGGCCATTGGAAACATTGGCCGCGGCAGGCTCTTCCCGGGTAGCCAGCCGCTGTCGCGGGACCACCGACGGAATGTCATGACTGGCGCGTATCATCCCCCAGCAATGGATGGAGACCGACCGATGTCCCAGCACGACGACCACGGACCCGAAGGCCTTGCTGCCGACCTGCCGCACCTGACGCGGCGGAGGCTTCTGGTGACAGGGCTTGCGATGGGTGGGGCGGCGCTGTCGCTCTGGGCTGCGCGGGGTGGGGCCGCGACGGTCACCGGAACGGCGGCGGACGGATCGGTCTGCGTGGCCAACCCGGACGAGACCGAGGGGCCGTTTCCGGCCGACGGGACGAACGTGCGCGAGGGGCAGACCGTCAACATCCTGACCGAAGAGGGCGTGATCCGCGAGGATATCCGCAGCTCGATCGGCGGGCTGACCCCGGTGGCCGAGGGCGTGCCGGTGATGCTGGAGATCACGCTCGTCGACGTGAACCGCGCTTGCGCCCCCTTGGGCGGGATGGCGGTCTATGTCTGGCAATGCGACGCCGAAGGGGTCTATTCGATCTATGCGGCGCAGGACCGCAACTACCTGCGCGGGGTTGGGATCAGCGATGCCGGGGGCAAGGTCAGATTCACCACGGTCTTCCCGGCTTGCTATGACGGGCGCTGGCCGCATATCCATTTCGAGATCTTTTCCAGTGCCGAGATGGCCGTATCGGGCAAGGCCGCGCTTCTGACCAGCCAGTTCGCGCTGCCTGAGGCCGAGTGTCGGGCGGTCTATGGCGCAAACTCGCTGTATGCGGCGAGCGTCGGCAATCTGGACGGGGTCAGCCTGGCGCGGGACGGGATCTTCCGCGATGCTTCAGAGATGGAACTGGCCACGCAGACGCTGGTGCTGGAGGGCGATCCCTCCGCCGGCTATCGGGCGACCGGACGGGTCGGCTTGGCGGCGTGAGAGGGAGTCGGGCTTAAGCCCGGCCTATCGCCGATCTCAGCCGTTGACGGCGCCGGGGTCCATCCAGAATGGTTCGAACACGTTGCCGTCCGGGTCCATGAAGGTCCGCTGGTACATGAAGCCGTGATCGACGGCGGCTTTGGGTTCCGAGCCGCCGTTCGCCAGCGCAGCTGCCATGATCGCATCCACGGCAACCCGGTCGTCGCGGCTGAGAGCGATGAGCGCTGCTGTAGATTTCGCAGTATCGGCGCGGGGCAGGGTGGCAAAGCCCTGAAAACGTTCATGGTTCAGGATCATCACGAAGATCGTGTCCGAGATCACCACGCAGGCCGTGGTCTCATCCGAGAACTGTTCGTTGATGGTAAAGCCGAGCGCCTGATAGAACGTCCGCGACCGGGCGATGTCGGCAACGGGAAGATTGACGAAGATCATCTGCGGCACGGGTCGGCTCCTTCACGGGTGACAAAATCCCTGAGGAAGAATTTTGCCAAGAATCTTACTGAAAATTCTTGCGCCTGGCCATCGTCCGGTCAGAGATTCTCGGCCTGCGGGAACCCCAGCGAGTGATAGCCTCCATCGACATGGATGATCTCGCCCGTGGTGCAGGCGCCGTAGTCCGAGCAGAGCCAGACCGCCGTCCCGCCGATCGCCTCCAGCGTCGCATTGGCGCGGAGGGGGGCGTTCTCTTCGGTATGACGAAAGGTGGCCCGCGCGCCGCCGATGGCGGACCCGGCGAGGGTTTTCATCGGGCCGGGGCTGATCGCGTTGACGCGGATCTTCTGCGGCCCGAGGTCATTGGCAAGGTAGCGGGTAGCGGATTCCAGCGCCGCCTTGGCGACGCCCATCACGTTGTAATTGGGCGAGACGCGGTTCGAGCCCTGGAATGTCAGGGTGATCAGGCTGCCGCCGTTCGGCATCAGCGGTTCGGCCCGCCGCGCCACATCCATGAAGCTGAAGCAGGAGATATTCAGCGAATTCAGGAAGTTGCCGCGCGTGGTGTTGACGAAGCGGCCCGTCAGCTCGTTCTTGTCGGAAAAGGCGATGGCGTGGATCACGAAGTCCAGCGCGCCCCAGCGACGGCCGATCTCGCCGAAGCAGGCGTCCAGGCTGTCCTCGTTCGTCACATCGACGTCGATCAGGAAGTCCGACCCGACCGAGGCGGCCAGCGGCTGCACGCGCTTGCCGAAGGCTTCGCCCTGGTAGCTGAATGCAAGGTCTGCGCCTTCCGCCGCCAGCGCCGAGGCGATGCCCCAGGCGATCGAGCGGTCGTTTGCCACGCCCATGACAAGCCCGCGCTTGCCCTGCATCAGATTGGCCATGATGGACCCCTAGGACTGGTACTTTGACATGACGAGGGTGGCATTGGTGCCGCCGAAGCCGAAGGAATTCGACAGGACTGAGTCGATCGTCACGCCGTCGCGCATCGTGGTAACGATCTCGCCCGGCAACAGTTCCGGGTCGGGAGTGATCACGTTGGCCGAGGCGGCGATGAAGCCCTTGTTCATCATGATCAGCGAATAGATCGCCTCCCATACGCCCGCGCCGCCCAGGCAATGGCCGGTGAGCGATTTGGTCGAGGCGATGGGCGGCGTCTTGCCTTCGCCAAAGACGCGGCGGATGGCCTTGACCTCGCCGATGTCGCCGACCGGGGTCGAGGTGCCGTGGCTGTTGATGTAGTCGATCCGGCGGTCTTTCGGCAGGGTGGCCAGCGCCAGCCGCATCGCCCGTTCGCCGCCCTCTCCCGAAGGCGCGACCATGTCGTAGCCGTCGGAGGTGGCGCCGTAGCCGGTGACTTCGCCATAGATCTTCGCGCCACGGGCAAGGGCGTGGTTGAGTTCCTCCAGCACTACGATGCCGCCGCCGCCGGCGATGACGAAGCCGTCGCGGTTGGCGTCATAGGTGCGCGAGGCGGTTTCGGGGGCGTCGTTGTATTTGCTGCTCATCGCGCCCATCGCGTCAAAGAGGCAGGAGAGCGTCCAGTCCAGTTCCTCGCCGCCACCGGCGAAGACGATGTCCTGCTTGCCCATCTGGATCAGTTCGGTGCCGTTGCCGATGCAATGCGCACTGGTCGAGCAGGCCGAGGTGATCGAATAGTTCACACCCTTGATCTTGAAGGGCGTGGCCAGGCAGGCCGAGACGGTGGAGGACATGCCCTTCGTCACGCCAAACGGCCCGATACGCTTCGGGCTGCCGGTTTCGCGGACGATGTTGTGGGCCTTGAAGAACGCCTTGGTCGAGGGGCCGCCCGAGCCGACGATGATGCCGGTGCGGTCGTTCGAGATGTCGGCTTCCGAGAGGCCGGAGTCCTTCACCGCCTGGTCCATCGCGATGAAGGTATAGGCGGCGCCATCGCCCATGAACCGGAGGTCGCGCTTGTCGATATGGTCTTCCAGCGTGATGTTCGGCTGACCGTGGACCCGGCAGCGGAAGCCATGCTCGGCATAGTCGGAGGCGAAGACGATGCCGGATTTCCCGGCCCGCAGACTGGCCTCGACCTCGGCGGCATTGTTGCCGATGGACGAGACGATCCCGATCCCGGTGATGACGACGCGGCGCATTCATGCCCTCCCTGGAAGTGCTTCCGGACTGTTTAGGGCAGAGGGGGGGAGGGGGCAAGGAGGTTGGGGGGCTACGCCTCGCTCAGCGCGACCTTCATGTCCTTGACGAGGTAGATCGTCTCGCCGTCCGCCTCGACCCGCCCGTCGGCAACGCCCATCGTCAGGCGGCGGGTTTGCAGGGCCTTGGTAAAGTCGACGTAGTAGGTCAGCTTCTTGCGGTCGGGGCGGACCATGCCGGTCAGTTTGACCTCGCCCACGCCAAGCGCATAGCCGCGCCCCAGCCAGCCGCGCCAGCCGAGGTTGAAGCCGGTCAGCTGCCACAGACCGTCAAGACCAAGGCAGCCGGGCATGATCGGGTTGCCAGGGAAGTGGCATTCGAAGAACCAGAGGTCCGGGGTGATGTCGAACTCGGCGACCACATGGCCCTTGCCGTGTTCGCCCCGGTCTTCCGAGATGTCGGTGATCCGGTCCATCATCAGCATGGGCGGCGCGGGAAGCTGGGCGTTGCCTGGCCCGAAAAGCTCGCCCCGCGAGCAGGCCAGCAGTGCTTCCTTGTCGAAGAAAGTCGGATACGACGCCATCCCTTGTGGTCCCCCATTTACCCCTTCGCCCTCCCTAGCATTCGGGGGCGAAGACTGGCAAGTCTGGCGCCGGGCCGGGCAGGAGACAGGCATGACGGCGTTGCAACGGTTCATCAGCGCAAGCGGGATGACGAACCTCGCCGACGGGATCGCGGTGGTGGCCTGGGCCTGGATTGCCTCGCTTCTGACCCGCGACGCGCTGCTGGTGGCGCTGGTGCCGGTCGCTTTGCGGCTGCCCTGGTTTCTCTTGGCGTTGCCTGCCGGACTGGTGACGGACCGGGTCGACCGGCGGCGGCTGATCGTCGCGATGGATGCGGTACGGGCGGTCGCCTTCCTGGGCGCCGCGTTGGCGCTTTGGGGCGCGCTGCCTCTTGAGGCGGCCCCGGCGAAGGGCGTCTCGGCCCCGGGGCTATACGCAGCACTTCTGCTTGCCGCCTTCGTCGTTGGCGGTGCCGAAGTCTTTCGCGACAATGCCGCGCAAACGATGCTTCCCGCGCTGGTGCCGAAGGACCGGCTGGAGCGGGCGAATGGCCAGCTCTGGAGCGCGGAGCTTTTGACCAACGCGCTGATCGGCCCTGCGCTGGGGGCCTTCCTGATCGGGCTCTGGCTGCCCCTGGCTTTCGGGCTGAACGCGCTGGCCTACGGGCTTGCGATGCTGATGGTCGCGGGGCTTGCCGGCCAATTCCGGGCTGTTCGCACCGACCGGCGCGGCTGGAAGGCCGAGCTGAAGGAAGGGATCGCATTCCTGCGTGGTGTGCCGCTTCTGAAGACGCTCGCGTGGACGACGGGGTTCTGGAACCTTTTCGGCACCATGACCGCTGTGGCGCTGGTTCTTCATGCGCAGGAGAATCTGGGTCTTTCGGCCCAGGTCTATGGCCTGACGCTGGCAGGAGGGGCCGTCGGCGGCATAGCAGGAAGCCTTGTGGGCGACCGGATCGCGGCGCGCCTCGGCCCGGTCCGCACCATGCAGGTGATGCTGGCGGTGTCCGGGCCAAGCTTTCTGGCGATGGGACTGGCACCGGGCGCCTGGACACTGGGACTTGCCTTCGCCGCGATGGAGTTCTGCAGCTTTGTCTGGAACGTGGTCTCGGTCAGCACGCGGCAACGGCTGATACCCGATGCGCTCTTGGGCCGGGTGAATTCGATCTACCGCCTGCTGGCCTGGGGGATGATGCCGCTGGGGCTGGTCCTGTCGGGTTTGGTGGTGTCGCTGGGCGAGACGTTCATGGCTCGCGGCGCGGCGCTGGTCCTGCCATTCTGGGCGGCTGGGATCGGCTCATGCGTGGTCGCCGTGTTGGTCTGGGGTGCAATCCGGCGCGGATTTGCCGCCATTTCCCGCTGATTCGGTCATTTCCGGATTGAAACTGTCGGGTTTGCAGCCCTATATCGGAGGCAGCAACGTCAGGAACGGGCATTTGACCGGCACGGAACGCAGCGCGGAGTGGTTGAAGGCGGGGGGCTTGCGCCCGACGCGGCAGCGCCTTGCGCTGGCGGAGTTGCTGGTTGGCGATGGCATGAACCGGCACGTTACGGCGGAAAGCCTGTTTGCACTGTCCTCCGATGCCGGCGAGCGGGTCAGCCTTGCGACGGTCTACAACACGCTCCGCGCCTTTTGCGGTGCCGGGTTGATGAACGAAGTGGTGGTGGACGGGTCAAAAAGTTACTTCGACACCCGCACCGATGATCATCCGCATTTCTACTGGGAAGACAGCCACACCCTGACCGACGCCCCGGCGGAAGAGCTGGAGATCGCGCATCTGCCCCAGGTGCCCGAAGGCATGACGGTCAGCCGTGTCGATGTCGTGATCCGCCTGCGCAAGGCGTGATGCATCGCGGGTCGAGCGTCCGGCCCCAGCCCTAAAACCACTGTCCGGGCTCCATCAGGCCAAGGTCCATCAACTGCTGGCTGCGCCAGTCGAACCTGACCGAATTCGGCCAGTGGAACGTCGGGATGGCGTGACGCGAGCCGGGATTGGTGCGCAGCGCCTTGGCGGTGCGAAAGGAACAGATCGCGGCGGTCAGGTTGTGGTGCCACCGGCAGGAATGGGTGTTCATCTCTTCGTCCGAGAGCGTGTAATCGGGCAGAAGGCGCAAGCCCGGCTTCGCCCTGAACAGCGACACGCGGTCGATCTTGCGACGGGCATAGGGGATATGCTCCTCAAACCGCCAGCGCAGTCCGCCGAAGAAGTCCAGTTGCCGGTCCTTGGGCTGCCAGTCGTTGTCGGGATCCTTTCGAGCCAGCGCGTAGTATCCGGTGCGGTCAAGCCAGGCATCGTTGCGCGCCACACCGTCCGGACTGGCGGCCAGGTCGCCGGCGTAAAGGTCGACCACATAGGTCAGCATCGCCTCGCGCCGTTCCTCGGCGTGGAAGGCCAGCATCTCACGGATGCGGCGGGTCTCGCAGAAAGGAAAGAACAGATACTCGGCGTTGTAGCAGTAGTGCAGCCAGGTGCCGGGAACGCGCGCGACGGCCTCGTTCACCGCCGAGACCAGAGCGCCTTCGGCAAAGACGTCATGGGTGACGACATGGATGCGGTCTTCCAGCACGGGTGCGATGGTCACACCTGTGGGCGCAAGCAGAACCACGTCGCGGAAGCCGCAGTCGATCTGGTGCTGCAGCGTCGAGTCCAGTTCGACCTCATCCTCGGCGAGGACGAGGGACAGGGGACCCTTGCCAAGGTCGGCGCGCTTGCGGTCGAAAAGGTCGGAAAGGCTGGGATGGCGCATCAAAGGGTCCGGTCGGGATCGCACGGCAGGGTCGGCGATCTGCTGGGCTGATGCAAGGTGTCGCGAAGACCCGATGATCGGTCGGGCGTAGCCAGTTCCACGACGACGGGAGTCGGGACACTGTGAGAAAGCGGAATGAGGAGGTTGCGGTGGGCGAGGTTCAGACAGGCGGCTGCCTTTGCGGCAAGGTGCGGTTTTCGACCAGGGGGCCACTGCGCGACGTCGTTTTCTGCCACTGTTCGCAGTGCCGCAGACAGTCGGGGCTCTATTTCGCGGCAACCAGCATCGGTTCGGATGCATTGACCCTGAGCGGATCCGAGAACATCACCTGGTATGCGGCGTCCGATCTTGCCAGACGGGGCTTCTGTGCCTCCTGCGGCACGATCCTGTTCTGGAAGCCAAACGCCGAGCCGCGCTACGCGATCCTGGCCGGCACTTTCGACCATCCGGACCGCCTGCATCCCGGCTATCACGTCTGTACCGAGGGTCGGCCGGAGTTCTATCAGATCAGCGATGGTCTGCCGCAGTATCCCGGGCTTGGGCCGGGCATGGTCACAGCCTCGGGCTGATCCTGCCGTTGCCGCTTCGGGCCGATGGGTGTACACGCGCGGATCATCCTGTCCAGGTACGACCCGCATGTCCGAAGTGAAGAAGCTGTTCGTCAAGACCTACGGCTGCCAGATGAATGTCTATGACAGCGAGCGCATGGCCGAAGCCCTGGGCGCAAAGGGCTATGTCACGACCGAACTGGTCGAAGAAGCGGACATGGTCCTGCTCAACACCTGCCATATCCGCGAAAAGGCGTCGGAGAAGCTCTATTCCGATCTCGGGCGCCTGCGGGCGCTGAAGGCCGACAGGCCGGGCCTGAAGGTCGGAGTCGCGGGCTGCGTGGCGCAGGCCGAGGGAGAAGAGATCCTGCGCCGCTCTCCGGTCGTCGATCTGGTGGTCGGCCCGCAGGCCTATCACCGGCTGCCCGCGATGGTCGAGGCCGGTGGTCGGCAGGTCGATACCGATTTTCCGGTCGAGGACAAGTTCACGCTCTTGCCCGCGCGCAAGGCGCTGCGCGGTCCCACCGCCTTTCTGACTGTGCAGGAGGGCTGCGACAAGTTCTGCGCCTTCTGCGTGGTGCCCTATACCCGGGGTGCCGAGGTCAGCCGCCCGGTGGCTCGCCTGCTGGACGAGGCGCGGGGGCTGGTGGCGCAGGGCGTGCGCGAAATCACCCTGCTGGGCCAGAACGTCAACGCCTACCACGGCGAGGGTCCGGAAGGCACCTGGGGCCTGGCGCGGCTGGTGCGCGAACTGGCGCGGATCGAGGGGCTTGCCCGCATCCGCTATACCACCAGTCATCCAAACGACATGGACGATGACCTGATTGCAGCGCATGGCGACTTGCCGCAGCTTATGCCCTACCTGCACCTGCCTGTGCAGTCCGGGTCCGACCGCATCCTGAAGGCGATGAACCGCAAGCACACGGCCGATCAGTATCTGCGGCTTGTCGATCGTATCCGCGCGGCACGGCCGGATATCCTGATGTCGTCAGATTTCATCGTGGGCTTCCCTGGCGAGACCGATGCCGATTTCCGGGCCACGATGGACCTGATCCGCGCCGTCGGGTTCGGGGCGGCCTTCAGCTTCAAGTATTCGGCGCGACCTGGCACCCCGGCAGCCGAAAAGGCCCCGGTCGCCGCAGAGGTGGCCGATGCCCGGCTGCAGGAGTTGCAGGCCCTGATCACTGCGCAGCAACATGTTGCGCAGGAAGCGATGGTCGGGCGCGAGGTTCAGGTGCTGTACGAAAAGCAGGGGCGCAAGCCGGGGCAGATGGTCGGCAAATCGGACCACCTGCACGCCGTGCATGTCCAGCATCCCGAGGGTCGGGTCGGACAACTTGTGCGAGTGCGCATTACAGAATCTGCAACCAACTCTCTGGCGGCGAGCCCGGTTTCTGCGATCGTTTGACCCGGGCAGACTGTTGCACATCGGCAAAGAATCCCGCGCTTTCTGTCCGATTCGACGAAAAAAACCGGGTTTGCCCGATGAATTCCTTCTCGCTGACCGAATTGATCTGCTTTATTGCCATCAACATCGAGGCTGTCTCGACCGAGTCAAGATCGAGGAGTGGGGGAGTGATGAATGTGAGGAGCATGCTGCGGCACGCCCGGGCTGCTTTTGTAGTCGGTGGCTGCCTGGTAGTGGCGCCCATGGCGCAGGCACAGGACAACGATCCCGCAGTATCTGGCAAGATCGAATGGGGCGTCTGGATCGACCGGGACGGCTGCCAGCATTGGTGGGCCGACGGCGGGACCGAAGGCTACATGGTGCCGCGCCGTGACCCGAAGACCGGCAAGCCCGTCTGCCTGAAACAGACCAGCTGCCTGACGGAAAGCACCGACACCTATTTTGCCACCGCCAGCGCCACCCTGACGGCAGCGGGGCGGTCGAAGCTGGAAGAGTATTTCCGTCAGGCCGGGGCGTTTTCCTATTCCGTCGTCGGACACACCGACAGCCGGGGTTCCGATGCCTACAACCAGGGTCTTTCCGAGGCTCGCGCGGCGGCGGTGGCCGATGTGGCACGCTCGGTCGGCGCGGTGGTGGACAGCGTGACCGGCTACGGCGAAAGCCAGCCGACGGCGTCCAACAGCACGGCCAAGGGCATGGCGAAGAACCGCCGTGTCGAAGTCCTCTGCAAGAAAGGCTGACCGTGATGACCCTTGCAGGAGAAATGCGGATGGATCGGATCGGCAGCGGACAACGTCTTGCGCGCCTGGGACTGGTCCTGCTTCTGGGAACCGCCGTCTCGGGATGCGGTCGGTCGTTCTATGAGGTGTTCGAGGGCACTCAGCCCTATTCCGGTCCGGATTCGGTGATCGCTACTGCCGAGGACTACGGCGAGGACGATGCAGGTCTGGTCGATGGCCAGGCCGCTGTCGCCTATGATCCGGATGGCTGCCAGGTCTGGATCATCGACGACGGGGTCGAGGGTTATTCCTCGCCGCGCTTCAATCCCAAGACCGGCTTGCCCGTCTGTGACGGCAAGTATCCTCCCGGCACAGTGCTTGGACCCTATGAATCGGAAAGCGCTCCAGGGCCTGACCGTGTTTCGGGCCCCGCGACGAGCAACTAGGCCATCGCGCAGATTTGCAGAAAGCCCCGGCCTCGCCGGGGTTTTTTATTGGGCGGGTCATGGCAATTCGTCATGGAAAAGGCATGATTCTGTACAAGAGTTTGTGTCGGCAACGGGTTTTCCTTGCCAGATGACGTATCCGACTGCACACTTTCCTTGTGGCCCTGACAGAAGGAGCTTGCATTGGGCATCAGCGCGCTGACCCCCCCGTCCGCCGAGGACATCGTGGAAACCGTCCTCGAATTTCCCGACAACCGATTGCTTATCGATCTTTGCGGCGAATTTGATCGCAACCTTGCGCAAATCGAACATCAGATGGGGGTGCATATCCTTCGGCGCGGAAACCGGCTTGCGGTGATCGGTGACAAGGCGGCGCGGGAGCAGGCGGCAGCGGTACTCCGCTCGCTTTATGCCCGGCTCGAATCCGGGCGCAACGTTGCGGCTGGCGATATCGACGGCGCGATGCGGATGGGCCGCCCAGTGTCGGCGCGCATCGGGGCCGACGCGGACAGTGCCGAACAGATCGAGCTGTTTTCGACCGGCATGGAACTGCGTACCCGCAAGAAGCCGATCGAACCCCGGACCGAGGCCCAGAAAGCCTATGTCGCGAACCTGTTCCAACATGAACTTGGCTTCGGGATCGGGCCGGCGGGAACTGGCAAGACCTATCTTGCCGTTGCAGTTGGCGTGACCATGTTCATCTCGGGCGCGGTGGAGAAGATCATCCTCAGCCGTCCGGCGGTGGAGGCGGGGGAACGGCTGGGCTTCCTGCCGGGGGACGCGAAGGAAAAGGTCGATCCCTACATGCAACCGCTTTACGACGCGCTGAATGACTTCCTGCCCGCCAAGCAGGTGGAAAAGCTGATGCAGGAGAAGCGGATCGAGATCGCGCCCCTGGCCTTCATGCGGGGTCGGACGC
Organism: Rhodobacterales bacterium; assembly: GCA_017303485.1. Classification (GTDB taxonomy): domain Bacteria; phylum Pseudomonadota; class Alphaproteobacteria; order Rhodobacterales; family Rhodobacteraceae; genus Tabrizicola. Next base: position 5,682 of record JAFLCY010000007.1, on the reverse strand, counting down.
TGTCGAACGCCTTCATCGTGCTGGACGAGGCGCAGAACGCGACGACCATGCAGATGAAGATGTTCCTGACCCGTCTGGGTGAAGGCAGCCGGATGGTGATCACCGGCGACCGGACCCAGGTCGACCTGCCGCGCGGCACGGCTTCGGGGCTGGCGGATGCTGAGCGGATCCTGAAGGGGGTGCGGGGGGTGACCTTCAACTACTTCACCTCGAAGGACGTGGTGCGGCATCCCCTGGTCGGCCGGATCATCGAGGCCTACGAGGCCGACGAAGCGCACAGCTGACGGGCGGTTTTCCGGCGAAGAGCTGGCGCGCGAGGCTTCTGTCTCGTCGTCGGCCTTCGCCTCCTGCCCGGTTGTCGGGGGTTTCACCGTCAAATGTCCGAAAGCATTTGCGATAAGGGCAAGGGCATTGTGCTGGTCCATGCTTCGGGCTAGGGCCGGGGCATGGATCTGATCGAGACAGTGATCGAGGATGAGCGCTGGGAAGGCTTTGGCCTTGCCGCGCTGGCAGAGCGGGCGGGACGGGCCGCGCTGGCGGGCGCAGGTCTTCCGGTCGACGGTTTCGCGATCAGTCTGATGGGCTGCGATGATGCCCGGATCGCCGTCCTGAACGCGGATTTCCGGGGGAAGCCGCAGCCGACGAATGTGCTGAGCTGGCCGTCGGAAGAACGCGGGGCGGAGTTTGTCGGCGAGGTGCCGGAGCCTCCCGATCCGGGAGCGGCGGATGACCCGGAGAGTCTTGGGGACATTGCCATCTCCTGGGAGACCTGCGCGCGTGAGGCGGAGGAGCAGGCGAAGCCGATGGCGGACCATGTCACCCACCTGATCGTACATGGCGTGCTGCATCTTCTGGGCTACGATCACGTCGAAGAGGAGGATGCCGCCGTCATGGAGGCACTGGAGGTTCGGATACTTGCCAGCCTCGGGGTTTCTGACCCATATTAGCGCTGCACCTGCAAGACGGGTGGTTTCTGGACAAAGGACCGATGGGCAGTAGTACCGACGGGTCTCCCGCAGCGCAGGGCGCGCTGGACGGCGAGGCCGATGACCCCGCCTCTGATCAAGGCCAGCGCGGCTTTCTCGGACGGCTGCTTTCCGCCTTCTCTCCCGGATCGGAGCCCGCATCGCCGACGGCGGCGCCGGGTGTCTCCACCGCCCCGCCCGGATTGCATGCCCTGCGCCGGATGCGGGTGGACGACGTTGCGATCCCCAAGGCCGAAATTGTTGCGGTGCCGCTGGACATCGGCAAGGACGAACTGGTCGAGGTGTTCCGCCAGCACGGGTTCAGCCGGGTGCCGGTCTACAAGGGCACGCTGGACCATCCGCAGGGGCTGGTCCTGTTGAAGGATCTTGCCTTGCAGCACGGGTTCGGGGCGACGGGGCGGTTCAGCCTGAAACGGCTTTTGCGCCCGATCCTCTATGCGCCGCCTTCAATGCCGACAGGCGTGCTTCTGCAGAAAATGCAGAAGGAACGCGTCCATATGGCACTGGTGATCGACGAATACGGCGGGGTCGACGGGCTGGTCACCATCGAGGACCTGATCGAGACCGTCATCGGCGAGATCGAGGACGAGCATGACGAGGTCGAAGGCGCGCTCTGGAAAGAGGAGAAGCCCGGCGTGATCCTGGCGCAGTCCACCGCACCGCTGGAAGAGATCGAGGCGGCCCTGGGCATGCCCCTCCGCGCAGGTGAGGAGGACGAGGAGATCGACACGCTGGGCGGCCTCGTGTTCCTGCGCTCGGGCCGGGTTCCGGCGCGGGGCGAGGTGATCGGGCACGAAAGCGGCGTCCAGTTCGAGATCGTTGATGCCGATCCGCGCCGGATCAAGCGGCTTCGGGTGCGGGCACCGAGCGCGGGCGCGGTGTGAGCCATGCTTGACGGTTGGCTGACCGGCTGGCGCAGTGCGCTGCTGGCTGCGGGTCTTGGGGCGGTTGCCGCGCTGGGGCAGGCGCCCTGGGGGTTCTGGTGGGCAACGCTTGCCGCGCTTGCGGGGCTGGTCTGGCTGCTGGACCGAGTCCCGGACCGCCGCGGTGCGTTCAAGACCGGGCTGCTGGCCGGGGCGGGCTACTTCGCCCTGGGCCTGAGCTGGATCGTCGAGCCCTTCCTGATCGACATCGCCCGGCATGGCTGGATGGCCCCCTTCGCTGTCCTGTTCCTGTCCTTCGGTCTGGGCCTGTTCTGGGGCGGTGCTGCAGTCCTGGCGCGCAACTTTGCCCGGCCGGCCCTTGGCTTTGTCGTGGCCTTCGTTGCGCTGGAATGGCTGCGGGGGGTGATCTTCACCGGCTTTCCGTGGGCGATGCTGGGCCATGTCTGGATCGGCACACCGCTTGACCAGCTTGCGGCGCTTGGCGGGCCATCGGCCCTCAGCCTCGTGACCTTGCTTGCTGCCGCGCTTCCTGTTCTCTGGCATTGGCGGGGTGTGGCCGGTTCGGCCATGCTGCTGGCGGGCGCGCTTGGCTTTGGCCTCTGGCGGCTGGACCAGCCCCTGCCTGCGCCGCACCCCGGCGCCTTGCGCCTGGTGCAGCCCAATGCCGAGCAGTCGGCGAAATGGGACGCGTCCCGCGCGCGCGAGTTTCTCGACCGCCTGCTGGCTCTGACGGCAGCGGGTGAGCCCGCCGATCTGACGATCTGGCCGGAAACTGCGGTGCCCTACATGCTGGAATATGCCCCGGAAGTGGCGGGAATGGTGGTCAGGGCCTCGGACGGCAAGCCCGTCGCCCTTGGCATCCAGCGCGAGGACGGTGAGCGGTTCTTCAACAGCCTGCGGGTCCTGGAAAGGGCGGGCGTGGAAACCGCCCGCTACGACAAGGCGCATCTGGTGCCCTTCGGCGAATACATCCCCTTCGGCGATCTGGCTTATGACTGGTTCGGTCTGCGGGCCTTTGCTGCCCAGGCGGGCAACAGCTATTCCGCCGGACCGGGGCCGCAGGTGCTGGACCTCGGACCCTTCGGCAAGGTGCTGCCGCTGATCTGCTACGAGGCGATCTTCCCGCGCGAGGTGAATGCCATGCCAGAGCGCGCCGACTGGATGCTGCAGATCACCAACGACGCCTGGTTCGGCATCCGCACCGGCCCGTTCCAGCATTTCGCGCAGGCCCGCCTGCGTGCCATCGAACAGGGCCTGCCGCTGGTCCGGGTGGCGAACACCGGGGTGACGGCGGTGGTCGATGCGCATGGCAGGGTGGTCACCGAACTGCCCTTCGGCACGATGGATGCGCTTGATACCCAGGTGCCCGGCGCCTTGCCGCCGACGCCCTACAGCCGCTGGGGCGACGGGCCGGTGGCGTTGTTGCTGGCGGGCCTCGCCCTTGCGGCCTTCAACCGCAGGCGGCAAGCTGGCCATTGACGGGGTCAGCCGACCCGTCTAGTCAGGCGCATCTTTGACCGCCACAACGGCTTCCTGGCGTGGCGGGAATTCACCCAACGGAGCACTTCCCATGAGCCGCAAGAATTACGTCTTCACTTCCGAGTCCGTCTCGGAGGGCCACCCCGACAAGGTTTGCGACCGTATCTCGGATGCCGTCCTCGACGCCTTCCTGAAGGAAGAGCCGAACGCCCGTGTCGCCTGCGAGACTTTTGCGACCACGAACCGCGTCGTGGTCGGTGGCGAGGTCGGCCTCTCCTCGAAAGAGGCGACCAAGGCGATGATGGGCCGTATCGACGGCATTGTCCGCGATTGCGTCAAGGACATCGGCTACGAACAGAAGAAGTTCCACTGGGACAAGATCAAGGTCCACAACTACCTGCACGAACAGTCGGCCCATATCGCGCAGGGCGTGGACCGCGACGGGGCGGGCGATCAGGGCATCATGTTCGGCTATGCGACGACCGAGACGCCGGAATTCATGCCTGCGCCGATCCAGTATGCCCATGCCATTCTGCGCCGCCTTGCCGAAGCGCGGAAGTCCGGGGCCGAACCGACCCTTGGCCCCGATGCCAAAAGCCAGCTGTCGCTGCGTTATGTGGACGGCAAGCCGGTGGAAGTCACCTCGATCGTGCTTTCGACCCAGCACACCTCGAAGCGGCAGACCTCGAAGGTGATCCGGAAGCTGGTCGAACCCTACATCCGCGAAGTGCTGCCCGAGGGCTGGATCAGCCGCAAAACCGAATGGCACGTGAACCCCACTGGCACCTTCGTGATCGGCGGGCCGGATGGCGACGCGGGGCTTACGGGCCGCAAGATCATCGTCGACACCTACGGTGGTGCTGCCCCGCACGGCGGCGGTGCCTTCTCGGGCAAGGACCCGACCAAGGTGGACCGTTCGGCGGCCTATGCTGCGCGCTATCTGGCCAAGAACATTGTGGCGGCCGGCCTTGCCGAGCGCTGCACCCTGCAGGTCAGCTACGCCATCGGCGTGGCCAAGCCCCTGTCGATCTACGTCGACACCCATGGCACCGGCCAGGTCGAGGCCGCGCAGATCGAGAAGGCCGTGGCCGAGGTCATGGACCTGACCCCGCGCGGCATCCGCACCCATCTGGACCTGAACCGGCCAGTCTACCAGCGCACTGCAGCCTATGGCCACTTTGGTCGCGCTCCGGACGCCGACGGCGGGTTCTCCTGGGAGAAGACCGATCTGGTCGAGGCGCTGAAGAAGGCGGTCTGATCGAGTGCTGACCGATGATGCGCCGCCCCTTCGTCGGGGCGGCGCATCCGTTCAGGCCGGAGACGCGTATTTCATCGCGATCTCGCCGGCACGTTTCTGGGCCGCCAGAAATTCGGCCGAGCTGAAGGCTTGCACGGTCTTCAAACCGCTGACCGCGCCAGACGCACCGGCCACGATCAATGCTGCAAGCATGTTCTGAAGATTGTCAGTTTCTGTGACCATGAGGAAATCGTTATCGCCGGTGGTGACATAATAGGACAGCAGTTTCCCACCCGCCGCTGTGACCAGGGCCGAGGTGGCCGCTTCGCGGTCCGACGGCTTGGCCAACAACCCTTTCATTGCGGCAGCAGTATAGCTTCCAGTGACTATGTAGCGTGCCATTCGCTCCTCCATTGGCACGCACTCCCGGGCCCAACGCCCGCGAGGTTGGTGCCGCCGCGGACCCTAGCACAATCGGTGCTGGAAGTATTGCTGGACGTGAATGCGGCGCAGGTCGCTGCGATGGCCGGGGCGCAGTTCGGCAGACCCGTGCCTGACCAGACGGACTGGGTGAACCGATCAGGGTTTCGCAACCTGTCGCAGCCTCGGATCGCTTGACCATCGCGGTCCCCGGTCGTAAAGCCCCGGCCATGTCCGACACGCCCGAGCCCCCCCGCCGCAACTTCTATGGCCGGATCAAGGGCAAGACCCTGCGCGCCAGCCAGAAGGACTATCTGGCCGAAGATCTTGGCCCCCTGACCCTGCGCGGGGTCACGCGGGAGGACAATCCGTCGCGGTCGGTGCTGGACCTTGGCTTCGTGGCAGGCCCTTTGTGGCTGGAGGTCGGTTTCGGCGGTGGCGAGCATCTGGCAGCACAGGCCCGGATGAACCCGGATATCGGGTATCTCGGGGTCGAGCCATTCCTCAATGGCGTCGCCAAGCTGCTGGCCGCAATCGAGGCCGACGGGCTGGAAAATATCCGCCTTCTGCGCGGCGATGGCCGCGATGTGCTGGCGGCTTTGCCTGCAGGCAGCCTGGCGCGGATCGATCTGCTTTATCCCGATCCATGGCCGAAGCGTCGGCAGCGCAAACGCCG
>JAFLCY010000071.1 GCA_017303485.1 Rhodobacterales bacterium | reverse complement strand
TGGTGGAAACCATCACGCCCGGGATGGAGGCGATGGCAGGCGATCCGATCAGTGGCCTGTCCAAAGGCGGCATGAAGACGAAGCTCCTCGCAGCCAAGACCGCTGTCGCGGGTGGTTGCGCGATGGCGATCATGGAAGGCTCGACCCCGCGGCCCCTGAAAGCGCTGGCCGAGGGCGCGACCCGGACCTGGTTCGTTCCCGCCGCCGACCCCCAGCTTGCGCGCAAGCGCTGGATCAACGCGATGAAGCCGAAGGGTGAACTGGTGCTGGACGCGGGCGCCGTCAATGCCCTGCGCGCCGGGAAGAGCCTGCTCCCGGCGGGGGTTACGAAAGTGACCGGCAGCTTCGGGCGTGGTGAGCCAGTGGCGATCCTCTCCCCCGAGGGCGTGGTTCTCGGCAAGGGGCTGGTGCGCTATACTTCAGCGGAAGCCCGCAAGATCGCCGGGCATCGGTCGAATGAAATCGAGGCGATCCTCGGCTACCAGGGCCGCGCGGCGCTGGTGCATCGGGACGACATGGTGGTTTGACGCCGTCAGAAGATCACGACCTGCCCGCGCGCGGCGTTGGATCGCACCCCGTTGACGATCGCCTTGATCACTGTGACATCCGCCGGGATTGTGTAGCGGAAAGTCTGCCCCGCCTCGACCGTGAAACTTCCATTCGGCAAGGTCGCCCACATCAGGTCATCGGTCGCCTTGTAGACCCGGACCGGCTGGGCCAGCTGGCCGGTGTTGCGGAACTCGACCGTGTCGTCGCCAGAAATGGTGATCTGGTCGCCCGGATTGGCCAGGCCAAGAAAGCGGTCGTTCGCCGTCACCCGCACCTGGGAAAGCATCTGGTGGAACACCCAGGTGCCGAACTGGTTCGGCGGCACGGTGAATTCGCCTGCCGGAAGGGGCGCCAGCATCATCGTGTCGCCGGGATTGAAGACCTTGACCACCTGATCACCCGGCGTCGCGTTGGTGATTTTGAAGCTCCGCTCCGGCATCGCCGGGTCGGGGTTCGGGATCGCCGGGGGCATTGCGAAAACGAAAGCTTGCGAGAAGAAGGCGAAAACCGTGTCGCCGCGGGTATTCTGCGGGGTCGTGGTCTCCCACATTTCGGTGGTCTGCCGGGGGTTGCCGATGTTCAGGTTGATCCGCACGTTGTTGTCGCCGGGAAAGTTCGGATCATAGACCAGGATCGACAGATCTGTCCCGTCCAGGTCATAGCCGTAGGCCAACACCTGATGATTGTGCCCCATCCGGGTGATGTCGCGGTCCTTGACCAGGATCAGCGCCATCGGCATCGGCATCCCGCCATCGAGCCCAGCGCGGATTTTAGGCCATTCCTCTACAATCGTTACCCAAGCCCGGCCATGCGGTGCAAGGCCCGCCGTGCTGAGCAGCGTTTCATGGTCGGGCAGGTCCGGGCTCATCAGCCCGGCATAGCGCACCGGGCCGACCGGAAGCTCGAAACTGTCGAACAGCCGCCGCACCAGGAAATCGAACAACACGCCAGAGCTTGGGCTATCGGTGCGTGCGGGCGGCAGTGTCCCGGCCTGGAAGAAATCCCGCGCCGCAAAGGCCATCCCGCCGCACAACCCGTTGGCCGCATCGCCGATGGCAATGTTCTGGCCCAGGATGCCGATCTGGATGTCCGGTGCATGGGCAAAGGAATTGCTGAAGCGGAACCCATTGACCGACGGCAGGAACCCAGTCACCCGCATCATGGTGATGTTCGTGCCAGTCGCCCACAGGGCCGCCCCCGTCGGATCATACATCACCAGGTTGCCGTCGTCCTGCATCACCAGAACCGCCCCCGGATGTCCGTCCGTCCCCGAGGCCCAGACCGCCCCATTCGGATCGTACATCACCAGGTTGCCGTCGCCCTGCATGATGATCCCGCCAATCGCACGCCCATCGGTGCCGGTAGCCCATTTCGGTACGCCATTTGCCCGGTAGACGACGAAATTGCCGTCACCCTGCATCACCGCGCGATGCTGTCCGTTCGGCGAAACCAACTCGCCGCCTGCCGCAAGCGTTTGTTCTGGAATAAGCCGGTCAGTCATGGTGGCCTCATGATAAAATGAAAAAGAAAAAACACCGGAAGAAAAGCCTGGAAGTCTGTCCTTGGAAAGTCCGGAATTCTTGACCAAAGCGGCATCTGAGCCAATCTCGGCAGCGCTGACTGTGGACTCTTGCGGCCTTGGGGCGCATAGCCAAGTACAGTCGCATTGGGGAAGCATGACATGGACGGCCAATTCACCGACATGATGACCGAGATCGGCCGCAAGGCCCGCGCGGCCGCCGCTGAACTGGCCTGCGCGTCCTCGGAACGCAAGGCCGCCGCCCTGATCGCGGCCGCCGACGCGGTCTGGCGGCGGCGGCAGGAAATCCTTGACGCCAACATCCTCGACCTCGACGCCGCCGACCAGCGCGGGATCACCCCCGCGATGCGCGACCGCCTGCGCCTCGACGACAACCGCCTGCGCGGGATCGTCGATGCCCTGCGCATGATCGCCGAACAAAGGGACCCGGTCGGCCGCATCCTCGCCGAATGGGACCGCCCCAATGGCCTGCACATCCAGCGTGTTGCGACCCCTCTCGGTGTCGTCGGCGTGATCTACGAATCCCGCCCCAATGTCACCGCAGACGCTGGCGCCCTCTGCCTGAAATCCGGCAACGCCGTCATCCTGCGCGGTGGCTCGGAAAGCTTCGAGACCTCGGAAGCCATCCACTCCTGCATGGTCGAGGGCCTGAAATCCGCCAACCTGCCCGAAACCGCGATCCAGTTCATCCCGACCCGCGACCGCGAGATGGTCACGGCGATGCTGCAAGCCATCGACTTCATTGACGTCATCGTCCCCCGTGGCGGCAAGGGCCTTGTCGGCCTTGTCCAGCGCGAAGCCCGCGTCCCGGTCTTCGCCCATCTGGAAGGCATCTGTCACGTCTACGCCGACCGCGACGCCGATCTGGAAAAGGCCCGTCGCGTGGTCCTGAACGCCAAGACCCGCCGCACTGGCGTCTGTGGCTCGGCCGAATGCCTGCTGATCGACTGGCAGTTCTACACCAAGCACGGCGGCGTGCTGATCGAGGATCTGATGAAGGCGGGCGTCGAGGTCCGCACCGAGGGCGAGCTGCTGAAGATCCCCGGCACCAAGCGCGCCGCGCCGGAAGATTTCGGCAAGGAATTCCTTGACATGATCATCGCGGCGAAACTGGTGGACGGGGTGGATCAGGCTATCGACCATATCCGCAAATATGGCAGCCAGCACACGGAAGCGATCCTGACCGAGAATGACGCCACCGCGCAGCGCTTCTTCGAACGGCTCGACTCGGCCATCCTGATGCGCAACGCCTCGACTCAGTTCGCCGACGGCGGCGAATTCGGCATGGGCGCAGAAATCGGTATCGCTACGGGCAAGATGCACGCGCGCGGGCCGGTCGGGGCCGAACAACTGTGCAGCTTCAAGTACCTGGTGACAGGCGACGGAACGATCCGCCCGTAAGGCCGCCGAGCATGTCTTCGACCATCGGCGCGACCTCCTCCGGTGCGGGTATGCGGTCGATCATCAACAGGTAAAGCGGCCAGGACATTGCATAATCCTTGGCCCGGGCCAGATCGGTCCCGGGTGCAAGTTCTCCCCGGGCAATGGCAGCCTCCAGGATCTGGTTCAACAAGATCCAGCGTTCGCTCCGTTCGATGCGCAGGGCCGTAGCGAGATCGGGGTTTGACCAGGACTCGGCATAGCAGTGCCGGACCAGCGCACCGACCGGAACGCCGTGATCACCGCGCCAAAGTCCGGTGACATGGCTCATGTAGCCGATCAGGTCTTCCCGGAGAGACTTGCCCTCGGGTTGTGGAATCTCGACTTTGCCTTTCGAGATCAGCGCCAGGGCAAGATGCGCCTTGGTTGGCCACCAGCGGTACAGGGTCGCCTTGCCCGCCCGGGCGCGCTTGGCTACCGCCTCCATCGTGATGGCCGCATAGCCGATCTCGGCAACCAGCTCGGCGAAAGCCTCCAGCACCGCCGTCTCTGTCGCCTCTGACCGGCGGGCACCGACAGAGGTGCGGCCTTCAGGCGCGGAAAGTTCAGCTCCAGACATCTTCCCTCTTTCAAAACGGAACGTTCCGTTTCATATAAACGAAACACTCCGTTCCATTAGAGGCTGCCATGTCCGGAAATCAAGCGCAAAGCCGTGCACCGTCCCGTATTCGCTTTGCAGTGCTGGTCTTTCTGGGGGTCTATCCCCTGGTCACCGTTCTGCAACTGATCCTTCTGCCGCTCACCCAAGGCTGGTCGCTTCCCTTGCGCAATCTCGTCTTTGTGCCGGTGATGGTGACCTGCATGGTCTGGGGCCTGATCCCGTTCATCCAGACCCGGCTGCGCCACCTGCTCTAGTCAGAACGTCAGCCGGATCGTCGTCTCGCCGATTTCGGTCACCAGACGGCGGCCCTGCCGGGCCAGTTCCTCGGGCACCAGCGCGAAATGCACCTGGTTCGCGCCGATTTCGGACGGTGCGCGCGGCTCGGTCAGCACTTCCCACAGCGCGGGATCCACCTTCAGCCGGGGCGCTTCGGCCAGGATCGCCCAGCCTGTCTCGCCCCGGGTGACCGAAACCTTGCCGCCATAGGCCAGCGCGCTTTCCAGGCATTGCAGCAGCAGGAACACCAACCGTACTTCTCGTCGCGACAGGTCCGCCGGGCTGGTCCAGGCATACCCCACCCGGCCCCCGCGCGACAGGTCGCCCAGGATCGACGCCACCTCCGACCGCGCGATGCGCTGGTCGCTGGAGGCCTGGCCGAAACAGATGCGGAAGAACCGGATGCGCGCATTCGCATTCGCCACGCTTTCCGAGATCAGCGCCATCTCGGGCCGCACGCCGCCCGGCTCCATGGCCAGAAGCTCCACCCCGTTGCCTATCGCGCCGATCGGGCTGATAAGGTCATGGCAGATGCGCGAGGCGATGAGGGCGGCGAGATCGGGCTTGTCTTGCATTCTTGAACCGGCCGAAAGGGCAATGGATGGCAACTCTGTTGGAACCGGGAATGCTGGTACGCCACCCGGATCAGGCGGATTGGGGTCTGGGTCAGGTACAGTCGAACATCGACAACAAGGTCACCGTGAACTTCGAACATGCCGGCAAGGTCGTGATCGACATGAGGCGCGTCTTGCTTGTGCCGGTCACGGGAACGGATCACCCATAGTGCGAATCTGCACGCGAAACTCAACCGGGAATTGCTTCAATCCCGCGCGAACCGGCAAACGGTTGCAATGGCGCAAAGCCGTGGCTAAGTCAGGCCAACCCCAGGTCCGGATCAAGGCCCGCTGATCACGACAATGTCCGCCGAAGACCCCCCCTATGCCGTGCGGCTGGCGACCACGCCCGCGGACCTGATCGCCGCGCAGCGGCTGCGCTACCAGGTTTTCGTCGCGGAACTCGGCGGCGACGGTCCCCTGGTCGATCACGCGGCGGGCCTCGAACGCGATGCTTTCGACCCGCATTTCGACCATCTCCTCCTCGTCGACCGCCGCATCGACCCCGCCACTGAAACCCATGTCATCGGCGCTTACCGCGTCCTGCCAAGCGACCGCCGCGCCGCAGCCGGGCGCTTCTATTCGGAAACCGAATTCGATCTTTCCCCCCTGCTCGCCTCCGGTCGGCGCCTCCTGGAACTCGGCCGCTCCTGTGTTCATGCCGATCATCGCGGCGGCACCGCCATGTTCCACCTCTGGAACGGACTGGCCGAATATGTGCTGGAGCGGGAGATCGAGGTGCTGTTCGGCGCGGCAAGCTTCCATGGCACCGACAGCGCCGCACTTGCCCAGCCGCTCTCCTACCTGCACCACCACCACCTTGCCCCGCCCGCCATGCGGGTCCGCGCCCTGCCGCCGCACCGGCAAGAGGCGAACCTGATCGCGAAGGAGGCGCTCGACCGCCGCGCTGCCATGGCCGCCACTCCCGCCCTGATCAAGGCCTACCTGCGGCTTGGCGGCTTTGTCGGCGACGGCGCCTGGGTCGACCGTGATTTCAACACCACCGATGTCTGCCTGGTGATGGACACTGTCCAGATGTCCGCCCGCCACCGCGAATTCTACATCCGGAAGGCCGGCCCGTGACCGCGTGGCAGGACGTCCCGCCGCCGCGCCAGCGCATCACGCCACTCGGCTGGCTGCGCGTCCTCTGGCGCGGGGCCCTGATCGGCGCGCTGACCTACGGCGGGCTGCTGCTGCTGCTCTTTGTCCGGCTGGTTGAATGGCCGCTGTGCGGTCAGGCCCGCCCCGTCACCCCGCACATCACCCGTTTCGTCTGCCGCACCGCGCTGCGCGTCCTGCGCCTGCCACTCACCGTCCATGGCCAGCCGATGACGCATCCCGGCGCCATCGTCGCCAACCATTCCGGCTGGCTGGACGTCTTCGTCCTGAATGCGGTCCAGACCGTCTATTTCGTCGCCAAGGCCGAGGTCGCCGACTGGCCGATGATCGGCTGGCTTGCCCGCGCCACCGGCACTGTCTTCATTGCCCGCAAGGGGACCGAGGCGAAGAAACAACAGGAAATCTTCGAATCCCGCCTGATGGCGGGGCATCGCCTGCTCTTCTTCCCCGAAGGCACCAGCACGGACGCGATCCGTGTGCTGCCCTTCAAGTCCACCCTGTTCGAGGCCTTCTTCGCCCCCGCCCTCGTGCGCAGCATGCATATCCAGCCCGTGACAGTGGTCTTCCACGCCCCTGCAGGCGCGGACCCCCGCCACTACGGCTGGTGGGGCGACATGAACTTCGCAAGCCATCTGCTGAAGACGCTCGCCACCCCCCGCCAGGGCCGGGTCGAGGTGATCTTCCACCCCGAAGTCCCGGTCGACGCCTTCGAGAACCGCAAGACGCTCGCCCAGCACTGCGAACGGGTGATCCGCACCGCGCATGTGAACGCCGCGTAGCGCGCGCGATGTCGCGCACCCTACGCATGGTCCCGCGTCACTCCTGCCGCAAGATCTTCGCCATCGGCCGCCCCTTGGCCAACTCGTCCACCAGCTTGTCGAGGATGCGGATTTCGCGCATCAGCGGCTCCCCGATCTCCTCGATCCGAACCCCGCAGATCACGCCGGTCACCTGATCGCGAGCCGGGTTCATCGCCGGAGCCTCGCCGAAAAACCGCGTGAAATCCCGCTTGTCGGCCAGAACCTCCTCAAGCCCGCCATCCGCATAGCCGGACAGCCAGTGGATTACCGCGTCCAGTTCGGCTTTGGTCCGGCCCTTCTTCTCGACCTTCGCCAGATACAGCGGATAGACGCTGGCAAAGCTCATACCGTATATGCGATGGGTCATGCACACCCCCGTAGGGTGGGGTTTCACCCCACCGTCACCTGAGACGACGCAGAAGCTCCAGCGTCGGTTCCCCCGTCACTGGCAGCCCCACACTCGCCTCATAGGCGCTGATTGCCGCGCGGGTCTTCGCCCCGATCACCCCGTCCGAGCCTTCGGTGTCAAAGCCCTTCGCCGTCAACCGCCGTTGCAACTCCTGCCGGTCGGCCTTGGTCATCCCGCTTGCATCTGGCCCGAAACTGGCTTGCACCGCCCCGCGCCCCAGCAGCCGGTCCGACAGATGCCCCACGCCGATCGCGTAATTCTGCGCATTGTTGTAGCGCAGGATGGTGGCGAAGTTCTGCGTCAGCAGGAAATAGGGAGCCCCGCCACCGTTGCCGCCAGCAATGATCGACCCGCCAGCCAGCGACTGCCCGCTGGCCGAGCGTACCCCCAGCCCCTGCCACTCCGCCGCCGACTTGCCCTTGCCGCGCCCCAGAAGCCCCGCGTTGAAGCCTGCCGGGACGGTGACCTCCATCCCCCAGGGCAAGCCATGCGTCCAGCCCGACTTCGCCAGATAGGCCGCCGTCGAGGCCAGCGCATCCGTCGGGTCCTCGCCCCAGATATCCCGCCGCCCGTCGCCGGTGAAATCCACCGCAAAGGCCAGATAGCTCGTGGGGATGAACTGGGTATGCCCCATCGCACCCGCCCAGCTGCCGGTCATGCCCTGCGGCGAGACATCCCCCGCCTGCAGGATCTTCAGCGCCGCGACCAGCTGGCCCTCGAAGAACTCGCCCCGCCGCCCCTCGTAGGCCAGCGTCGACAGCGCGCTGATGACCGGCACATTGCCTCGCCGGGTGCCGAAAAAGCTCTCCAGCCCCCAGACCGCCGCGACAACATTGCCCTCGACACCATAGCGGCTTTCGATGGCCGACAGCACGCCGCCATATTGCGCATATTTCTGGCGGCCCAGCGAAACCCGCTCGTCCGAGGCGGCGATATTCAGGTAATCCTCCAGCGTCCGGGTGAATTCGGTCTGGTTGCGGTCCTTCTCGATCACTTCCGGCAGGAAGCCCGCGCCCCGGAAGGCTGCCTCCACCGTCCCCGACGAAATGCCGCGCGAAACTGCCCGTCCCTTGAACCCCGCGACCCAGGCATCCCAACCCGCATTCGGCACCGCCCGGGGCGCCACATCTGGCGCGCGGTAGCCACCACCAGAGCGCCCGGTTGACATGCAGGCCGACAGAACTGCCGCCGCCCCCAGACCCATCGCCTCGCGCCGGGAAAATCCGTTCGACCTCATTGCCTGTTCCATGTCACTGCCCGTTCGCTGCTTTTGTTGTCCGGCAATGATAGACAAGGGCACGCCAAGGCCAAGCCCCTTCACCTGACGCTTGCGAAACCCCGCCCCGGGCCTGATCCGGGGCCGCCTCAGTCGCCCTGCTTCTTCAGCCGATACGCGATCTGCCGCAGCATGCCGTGGAAGGTCTGCACCTCGGCCCGGGTCAGCCCCAGCCGCCCCCACATGTTCCGCAGGTTGGCCTTCATCCCCTCCACCTTCGTCTCGGGAAAGAAGAACCCCGCCGCGTCGAGCCGCTCCTCGAAATGGTCGCCCAGCCGGTCCACTTCCTCCCGACTTGCAAAGTCGGTCCTCGCGAGTTCCATCACCGAGGCGGGGACCGTGGCCCCCTGCCGCTGCCATTCATAGCCGAGAAGAAGGACACATTGCCCCAAATTCAGCGAGGGAAATTCCGGGTTCACCGGCACCGTCACGATCGCGTTCGCACGGACGATATCGTCGTTCTCCAGCCCCGCCCGCTCCGGCCCGAACAACACGCCCACCCGCTTCCCCTCGGCCCCCATCGCGCGGGCCATTTCCATCGCCCGCTCCGGAGTCACGACCTCCTTCACCAGCTCCCGCCCCCGGGCCGTGGTCGCGAAGACGAAGTCGCAGTCCGCCACCGCGCCGCCAAGATCGGTGAACAACCCCGCATGATCCAGCACCCGCCCGGCACCGGAGGCCATGGCAACGGCCTTCGGATTCGGCCAGCCGTCGCGCGGGCCGACCACCCGCATCCGCTCCAGCCCGAAATTCAGCATCGCCCGCGCTGCAGCACCGATGTTCTCGCCCATCTGGGGCCGGACCAGGATGAAAACCGGGGGGATCATGGGACACCTTTGCGAAAGCCTTGCCGCCAGATAGGCTACCCCTGCTGGCCTGACAAGGAGAGCCGACATGGCCTTTGACCCCGGACTTGCCCAACTTCTCCGCGATGACCTTGCGGGCCTGCCCATCACCGAGAAGAAGATGTTCGGCGGTCTCGCCTTCCTGATGAACGGCCACATGATCTGCGGGCTGCACAAGTCCGGCTCGATGTATCGGGTGAGCAAGGAAAGCTATGCCGCCGCCCTGGCCCTGCCCGGCGTGCAAGCCATGATGATGGGTGACCGTCCGATGGCCGCCATGGTCGAGATGTCACTTGAAAACAGCGGCCAGGACACCCTCCGCGCCCCGGTCCTCGCGCTCGCTCTCGCCACAGTCCGCGCCCTCCCACCCAAGGTAGCCAAGCCCCCGAAACGCTGATAGACGGGCCGAAACGCATTTCCCGGAGCCCGAAATGGCCGCAGACGACCGTCCGCAGATCAACCTGATCACCCCTCCCACCTTCGATGCCGACATCTTTTCCGACCGGATCGGCCGCGTTCTCGACGGGGTGGAAATCGCCTGCCTGCGGCTGTCGCTTGCCACCCGGGACGAAGACACCCTGATGCGCGCCGCCGATGCCGCGCGCGAAGTGGCCCATGCCCGCGACGTGGCTGTGGTGATCGACAACCACCTGATTCTGGCCGAGCGTCTGGGCCTTGACGGCGTCCACCTGGCCGACGGGTCGCGCAACGTGAGGAAGGCGCGCAAGGACCTTGGCGCGGACGCCATTGTCGGGGCCTTCTGCGGCGGCAGCAAGCATGACGGCATGACGGCGGGCGAGGCCGGGGCGGATTATGTCGCCTTCGGTCCCATCGGCGCGACGCGTCTTGGCGACGGCAGCCAGGCGCCGTTCGAGCTGTTCGAATGGTGGTCCGAGGTGATCGAGGTGCCGGTCATCGCCGAAGGTGCGCTGACGGCCGATTTGGTCGCGAAGTTCGGCCCGGTCAGCGATTTCTTCGCCGTGGGTGAGGAAATCTGGGCGGAAGAAGACCCACTTGCCGCACTGAAAGCGCTGCTCGCACCGCTTGGCTGATCAGGGCGGGCTTTGCAACAGGTCCCGCACGAATCCGTCCGGGTCCGCGGTGAAATCGGAATAGAGCCGGAAATGCGCGGTCTGGTGCAGGCTGGTCTCGACCAGACCATGGCGCGTGACCTCGATCAGCTGCGCGCCGGGCAGCGCCATCAGGATCGGCGAATGCGTAGCCATGATCACCTGACGGTCGGCGGTCTTCTGGAGGGCGTCGAGAAACCGCAGCAGGTCAAGCTGGCGGCGCGGCGACAGGGCGCTTTCCGGTTCGTCGAGGAAGTAGATGCCGTGGCGGCCCATGCGTTCCTCGAAGAAGCGGAAGAAGCCCTCGCCGTGACTCCAGGACAGGAAGTCGGGTCCGGTGGAATGGACCTCGCGGGCAGCATCATCCAGGTAGCGCGCGACCGAGAAGAAGGACTCGGCGCGGAAAAACCAGCCGTCAGTCACCTTCGGCAGCCAGGAGGCCCGCAGCGCCTCGGCCAGCGGGCCGCCGCTTTCAGCCAGCGCGGTCGAGTGGTCGACGGGGCGATAGCCTTTGCCGCCGCCGGCCTCGTCATAGCCTGAAAGCGCCGCCAAAGCCTCGATCAGGGTCGACTTGCCTGTGCCGTTCTCGCCCAGGACGATCGTGACCGGGGCGGTGAAATCCAGCGCGAAGTCCTCGTCCAGCCAGGGCAGGTTGAACGGATAGGCCGCGCGGTTCGCAATCCGGTCGGGCAGCAGCGTCAGGCGGCGCAGGAAGGGGGCCGGCAGCTGCGTGACCTGTTTGCGTCTGGACATTGTGCGTGCCCTTTTCCTGGCATTCCCCTAAGACTTTTCTACTCCACTTGCTCCAGCGACGAGAAGACGAAGTCGCACGAGGAGCGGTCACGAAGGCCGGGGCAGCCGGAAGATGTGGCAGGATGCCGGGGCTTCACGTCCGCGCGACGGGTGATCCTCGATCCCGATTTCCTCAAAGCCACAGGCCCGCAGCAGCTTCATCGAGGCGGGATTGTCGAAGAACACACCCGCCCGCAGCGCCGGGACCGGAAAATGGTCGAAGAGAAAGCCTGTGAAGGCCGCCACCGCCTCGCGGGCCAGACCACGACCGGCGGATTCGGGTATCAGCGCATAGAAGATTTCCGGCTCTGGATCGTCGGAAACGCCGATCCAGCCGCGCCATTCCCCCGCTTCCTCGATCGCGAGGCGAAAACGCAATGCCCCCGTCCAGACCCAATCAGCGAGGAAAACCTCCGCCTCGGCAATGCTCCAGCCGGGATGGAACAGGAACAGCATCCGCGCCACCTCTGGCCGCGTCACCAGCGCATGAAAGCGCGGCACGTCGGCTTCGGTCATCGCGCGCAGCACCAGCCGTGCGGTGCGGACCGGCGGTCCGGACATCAGTCCAGCTTGCGGATATAGGTCCAGGTCGGCACATTCGCGCCACGCGCCACCGAATAGCTTTCGGCATCGCCCAGATATTGGAAGCCTGCATTGGTCAGGACGCGGGCCGAGCCGGGGTTGTCCTGAAACGCCTCTGCGAACATCGTGCAGTTCTTCTGCGGGTTAGCGCCAACCAACGCCTGCACGGCCTCTGACGCGATGCCGTGGTTCCAGAAGGCGGGGGCGACCCAGAAGGCGACCTCGGACTGGTTCCGGTCCATCTTTTTCAGGGAAATCACGCCCAGCACCTCGGGCAGGTCAGACCGCGTGCCGTCCATCACCCAGATATCTTCCTCGCCAGCCGACGCCACGGCGCGGGCGTAGAACGCCTCGGCCGCACCGGGGGGAAGCGGATGCGGGATGCCTTGCGTCGCCTCGGCCACGCGTTTGTCCCCGGCGTACAGCGCGAACAGCCCGGCATCGGACTTCCGCACAGGCCGTAGCGCGAACCGTTCGGTCGTGATCACGACCGGGCTGGCGAACTTCTCCAGGATCATGGCTTCCCTCCTTTGAAGCACATGTGGGGACTGTCGGATACCCGCGCAATCGCCCGAATGTTTGACCCTTTCAGGGTCAGGTCGTGACGCCCCGCCACATTCCTCCGTCCGGACCGCCGGAAAGAGAAAGGGGACCGGCCCTGCGGCCGATCCCCATCTACAATCCGATTGTAAAGGTTCGGCTTACTCGGCTGCGTCCTGCATCGGAAGGACGGAGATGAAGGTGCGGCCCTTGAGACCCTTCTTGAAGGTCACGCGGCCCTCGACCTTGGCGAAGATGGTATGGTCGGTACCCATACCCACGCCTTCGCCCGGGAACCACTGGGTTCCGCGCTGGCGACAGATGATGTTGCCCGGAATGGCAAGCTGGCCACCGAACAGTTTCACGCCAAGGCGACGACCGGCCGAGTCGCGGCCGTTGCGGGACGAACCGCCTGCTTTCTTGTGTGCCATGGGGTGTTACTCCTGCGCTGCAGCGGCCTTGGCGGCACGCTTCGGTTTCTCGGCAGCAGCCGGCTTGGCACCGGGCGCTTCATGCGCGGCACGGCGCGCGGCGACGGTGCCGGTCGCGGCCTTTACGCCCGACTTGTCGGCACCCTTTTCCAGCACTTCGGTCACGCGGACCAGCGTCAGGTGCTGGCGGTGGCCCTTGGTGCGCTGGGAGGAGTGCTTCCGGCGGCGCTTGACATAGTGGATGGTCTTTTCGCCCTTGATCTGGTCGATGACCTCGGCCTGCACGGCCGCGCCTGAAACCAGCGGCGCGCCTACGGTGGTGCCGACCATCAGGATGTCGTTGAACTGGATCTTGTCGCCAGCGACTGCATCAAGCTTTTCCACGCGCAGGACATCGCCCGCCTGGACCTTGTATTGCTTGCCGCCGGTCTTGAGGACCGCAAACATGGGTCTTTCCTTCTCTTGCTCCGCGCCCTGTGGCCCCCTTCACGGGTGTTTCGGGTTTCCCCGCCTCGGACAGCGCGCCCCTTCGGGCGTCATGAAAAACATATCCCGGGCCGAGAGTCGCCCCTTGGCCCAGGATGCGCGCTTATGCGGCGTAGCCCGGGACGTGTCAAGCGGGCGCCGTCAGATATCGCGCCCCTGCATCGCGATTCCCGCCGCCCGGCCAAGGTCATGTGATACCTGCCGGAAAACCTTGTCGAAGGCGGTGAACAAGGCCGAGTTCAGACGGTGCCCGGCGGGGCTTTCGCTGAACTCGACATAGGCCTGCAATTCGGCCTCGGTGAGTGGCGCATAGGCGAGGCCGAGATAGGAATAAAGCCAGGTCGAGGTGTCGGTCCGGGTTTGCTCTTCCTGGGCCCAGACATCGGACAGGATCTGGTCCTGCGGCATCGCGTTGCCATAGGCGCCGGTGCCCACCATGCCGGTCATGAAGGCAAGGTTGCCCGACAGCGCCCCGGCCACGTTCATCTCCAGAAGATCGCCCGCCTCGATCAGCCGGCGGATCAGCGCGACCTTCGGATCACGCGCGGCGGCGGCATCATCGGCGGCCACCCGGGCAGCCTCTTCCGCAGCGGTGTCCAGGAAGGCGCGGCGCGCCTCGACCTCCAGCCCCAGGATGCGTTGCCCAAGCTCCGACCCGAAGAAGGCGCTGATCTCCTTCACCGCTTCGGGGTCGCCGGCAAGCTCCGCCTCCAGCGCCGCGTCGAACGCCGTGCGCAGGGTGGACACGTCATAGATCCGCGACACGGCGTCCTGCCAACCCGCCCCGCCCCCGGACGGAAACATGTCGGCTTCCAGCACATCACCATGTGCGATGCCTTCCTCACGCAGAACTTCAAACAGCTCGTCCAGTCGCAGCACCTGTCCAAGATCACTGGCGGGCACAGCCACCGAGGGCGCCTCGACCACCGATTCAGCCTTGACGGGCTGGGTAAGGGCCAGACAGGCGGCAAGGGCAAGACGCGACAGAACCATGGCGAAACCTATGCAACGGGCTTCTCAACAGGTAGTCGCTTCGCCCGACCTTGCCAAGCCGCACGCGCCGCAACTGCCTGTGATCACTCTCTCACGGCAACGAGGATTTCTGCTGAAAGCCCCTTGCGCATCGCCCCGCGCCCGGCTATCCACCCGGCCCATAGACGACCCCTGAAGCGCGGAGAGGTGACGGAGTGGTCGATCGTGGCGGTCTCGAAAACCGTTGTAGGTTTGCGCCTACCGTGGGTTCGAATCCCACCCTCTCCGCCACCCTCAGAAGATTTCCTTATTTCTCAATGTCCTGACGGGCATTTTGTCAAACCGTAGAGGCGGGTTTGACAGTCATTTGTTCCCCTTTAAATCCTCCGACTGCTGCCATTGCCGCATGAGCCATGCGGACTCGCGACGCCTTCGCAGTACCTCGGGGTCCCTCGTTCAAGTTGGTATGAACGCTGAACGCCATGTTCTCGTGCGGAGTGCAGCTCGCTCGCGCAAGTCGGCGATAGATCGCCTTGCAATGCCAGTGGGGTGACAGCCGATCGGGCACACGACCCATTGCGAATGGAACGGCGCGCCT
Source organism: Rhodobacterales bacterium (assembly GCA_017303485.1). Taxonomy (GTDB): domain Bacteria; phylum Pseudomonadota; class Alphaproteobacteria; order Rhodobacterales; family Rhodobacteraceae; genus Tabrizicola. The sequence continues at coordinate 5,596 of JAFLCY010000071.1, read as the reverse complement.
GACCCTCCAGGCGCGCCGCCCCGCGAATGTCAAATCCATCGGGGCACCCGCGATCAACTCAATTTCCAAGTGTGACCGCGGATTGACCCGTGAGGACCGGCCTCAGGCCTCGACCCAAAGCCCCTCGTCCTTGACGATCTTGTAGGCCTCGTCCAGCGACTTCTTCGCCCGTTCGATCAGCACGTCGATCTCGGCGGGGGTGATCACCAGCGGCGGGGCGATGATCATCCGGTCGCCGACATGCCGCATGATCAGGTTGTTGGCAAAGCAGCGCTCGCGGGTCTTGAAGCCGACGGTCCCGGCCTCGCTTGCGAACTTGGCGCGCTTGGCTTTGTTCGGGGTCAACGCGATGGACCCCATCAAGCCGACAAGCTTCGCCTCGCCCACCATCGGATGATCGGCCAGCTTCTCCCAGCGCTCTTTCAGATAGGGATGCGCCACATCGCGGACATGCTCTACGATCTTCTCGTCCTGCATGATCCGCAGGTTCTCCAGTGCCACTGCACAAGCGACCGGATGGCCGGAATAGGTGTAGCCGTGGAAAAACTCGCCCCCCTCGCTCACCACGTTCGCCACCTCGTCCGAGACGATGGACCCACCAATCGGCGCATAGCCCGAGCTGAGGCCCTTTGCGATGGTCATGATATGCGGCTTGATCCCAAAGGTTTCAGACCCGAACCACTGCCCGGTCCGCCCGAAGCCGGTGATCACCTCGTCCGCGATCAGGAGAATGCCGTACTTGTCGCAAATGCGCTGGATTTCCGGCCAGTAGGTTTTCGGCGGCACGATGACGCCCCCTGCCCCCTGGATCGGCTCGCCGATGAAGGCGGCCACGTTGTCCGGCCCGACCTGCAGGATCTTCTCCTCCAGTTCGCGGGCGCGCAGCAGACCGAACTCGTCCTCTGGCATGTCCCCGGCTTCCCCCCACCAGTAGGGCTGGCCGATATGTTCGATCCCGTCGATCTTGCCACCATGCGAATGGATCGGCTTCATCCCGCCCAAGGAGCCACCGCCCATGGTCGAGCCGTGATACCCGTTCCAGCGCGCGATGATCGTCTTGCGCCAGGGCATGCCCTTGACGTCCCAGTAGCGGCGGACCAGGCGGATGTTGGTGTCATTGGCTTCCGAGCCCGACCCGGCGAAGAACACATGGTTCAGGTCGCCCGGCGCAAGCTTGGCGATCTCGGCCGCCAGCGCGATGGCCGGGACATGGGTCGTCTGGAAGAAGGTATTGTAATAGGCCAGCTCTTCCATCTGCCGCGCCGCGACCTGGGCCAGCTCCTTTCGGCCATAGCCGATGTTGACGCACCACAGGCCCGCCATCCCGTCGATGATCTTGTTGCCCTCGCTGTCGGTCAGCCAGACCCCCTCGCCCCGGGTGATGACCCGCGCGCCCTTGGCGGCAAGTGCTGCATTGTCGGTGAAGGGGTGGAAGTGATGCGCTGCATCCAGACGTTGCAGCTCGGCGGTCGGCAGGTGGTTGGTGATCATGTTCATGGGCAGGAACCTCGCGGAATTGGCAGGGCCCTCACGCCCCGACTTGCAGGCAGGATATGATCAAACGGGCCAGGGTTCAAGAAATTTGATCAAATTTTCCAGCGCCAGCGACGATTCTCGGGAACACTTTGCCCCGCGGAGACATGCAGTGCGTTTTATCAAATCGGAACAATGGCTTCCTGCCTGCCCCAAATTTTCGCACCAAAGGCGACGGGTATCAGTGGCCCTCGGCCAATGCCTGCCGGATATGATCAATGCCCTGCCGGATATCCTGCTCAATGGCCCGCGCGAGGGTCTTTGCATCCCCAGCCCGCATCGCCCCAATCGCCGCACGGTGCATGTCCGGCGCCGCTTCCTGACCGTAGCGGTCGATTACCGCCCGCAAGGACGGCCCCGCCCGCAGCCAGAGAGAGCGCGCAAGGTCCAGCAGCACCGGGGCGTCCGCCACCTCGTAGAGGGCAAAGTGGAAGGCATGGTTCGCAGCCAGATAGTCCGGAAGCATCCCTGAAGCGATGGCCCTGTTCACCGCCCCGTCGATTGCCTCCAGCCGGTCGATCTGCGCCGGAGTCAGCTTCGGGGCCGCCAGTTCCGCCAGCTTCGGCTCGATGGCCAGGCGTGCGAAGGCCACTTGCTCAAGCATCTCTGCCGAAAGCTCCGGGACCGCCACCCGCCGGTTGCCCTGCGGCAACAGCGCGCCCTCCGCCGTCAAGCGCCGGATCGCCTCGCGCACCGGGGTCATGCCGGCGTCAAGATCGGCGATCAGACCCTGGATCGTGACCGGCGCTCCGGGCGCCAGATGCCCGAACAGGATCATGTCGCGCAGCCGCGCATAGGTGACCTCGTGACTGGGGATCTTGCGGCTGTCAGCGTCCATCGGGGTTCCCTTCGACTGTCCCCTTTATGACGTCCTCCGCCGGGCAATCAAGAGTTGATCAAATGCATCTGATCAAATCCTCAATCCGCTTTGGGCAAGCAGATGAAGCGCATCACATCGGCGGTCCAGCGCTGGCCGATCGGATGACGGGGCGGAAGACCCGGTTGATCAGCCGCCTGTCCCCGGTGCGAATGGCAGATACAGCGCGAAACTGGTGCCGGTGTGGAAAGTGACAGGGCCGACCACGCAGGTCGCCGGATCTACTTATCCCTTCAGGCTCTTTCTACGGCGGCGGGCAGAAAGTGTCCTCTCTCCCCGCCGTCACGGCCGACCCGACAGAATGCCACCGAGCCTCTGCCGAACTCAGCGCAGAAGCGCCCGCGCCTCGGCAGGCGACAGGGCTGCCGGGCGGGTGCAGGTGGTGGTCAGCGTCACGAACTGGCCCGTCTCGCCAGAGGTCAGGCAGGCCATCATCACGTCCACCCCGTGCAACGCCCGTTCCAGCGAGCAGCGCGCATCCCGCCCCTCTTGCAGCGCCGCAACCATGTCGGCGAGGCCCGCCGTCCGGTAGTTGGCCAGCGGGCCGCGACCCGGATGCTCCTGGTTCGGCACACCGAACGGGTGGTCCCAGGGCTCCAGAACGGTCAGGCTCTCATCCTTGCCACCAATTTCCACCGCGCCTCCGAAGAAGTTGGGGTCAGGGACATAAAGCGTGCCTTCGGTGCCATACAGTTCGAAATGGGTGCGCTTGTGGTGCCAGACATCCCACGAGGTCGACAGGTTGATCGTCGCGCCGCTCTGGAATTCCAGAAGCGCGTGGATGTTGGTCGGTGTCTTGACCGGCACCTTCTCGCCATCGCGCGGCCCGTTCGTGATCGTCCGCTCTTTCTGTGCCGACGAGGTCAATGCCCCCACCCGGCGCACCGGGCCGAGGAAGTTGATCAGATCCGCGACATAATAGGGACCAAGGTCCAGCATCGGCCCAGCGCCCGGCAGGAAGAAGAAATCCGGGTTCGGGTGCCAATGCTCCATCCCGTGATTCAGCACGGCCGCGCAACCCGACGTGATCTCGCCGACCTTGCCTTCATCTAGCGCGGCCCGCGCCTGCTGATGCGCCCCGCCAAGGAAGGTGTCCGGCGCGCAGCCGACTGCAAGTCCCTTGGCCTTGGCCAGATCGCGCAGCGTTTTGCCGTCCTCCAGCGACAGCACAAGTGGCTTTTCGGAATAGGCGTGTTTCCCGGCCTCAAGGATGCGCTTGGTCACTGCATAATGCGCGTCCGGAATGGTGAGGTTGATCACCACGTCCACATCCCTGTTGGCCAAGAGGTCATCGACCGACTGCGCCTTGACATTGAACTCCTCGGCCCGCGCCTTGGCGGCCTCGATATTGATGTCTGCAACGGCCCGAACTTCCAGCCCCTTGAACAAGGGAGCCAGTCGCAGATAGCTGGTCGAGATGTTGCCAGCCCCGATGATTCCGATACCCAGATTTGCCATTTTTTCCCGTCCTCAGAAGGCTTTGGCCGAAGCGATGGAGCGCACCGCAAAGCGGGCGTCATCCTTCGGGTTGTCGTGTTCCATGACGAAATGCCTGACGCCGATCTTGCGCAGCGCGGCGACCAGGCCTTTCCAGTCGACCGTGCCGTGGCCGACATCGGCCCAGCCGTCCTCGTCCTTGTTCTCCCCTGCAGGGGCGATGTCCTTCACATGGGCGGCGGTGATCCGGTCCTTGTATTTCTCGATCCAGACCAAGGGATCGGCCCCGCCCCGGATCACCCAGGCCACGTCCATCTCCCATTCCAGACCCGGCCCGCCTTCGAAGATGCGGTCTTGCGGCAAGGAGCCGTCGGCCAGCGGATGGAACTCGAAATCATGGTTGTGCCAGCCGAACCCGTAGCCCGCCGCCTTGTAGGGCGCGCCCGCCTTCTGCAACCGCGCGCCGAAAGCCTTCCAACCCGCGGCATCGGTCGGGCGGTCGTCCGGCATGACGTAGGGGCAATAAAGCCGCTCGATCTTCAGCGCCCTGGCGATGCCCAGCACCTTGTCGACCTCGGTCTCCAGCTGCACCAGGCCGAAGTGCCCGGTTGGCATGCTCAACCCGGTGGCCGCAAGACCGGCCTGGGTGGCGGCTACCGCCGCGTCGTCGGCATAGAGCGCGCCATAGCCCTCGACGCCAGTATAACCGGCCTTCGAAACCATCTCGAAGGTCTTCGACATCGGGGGGAAGTTGCGGGACGAATAAAGTTGATAGCTGAACATCTCATATCCTTTCGTCAGCCGCCGTAGGTGGCGGAGTGGAGGTCGCGGAGGGTGAACTTCGGCACGGCCGAGGGGTCCTCCGGGGTGAAGGTGAAGGTGGCAGGATGGCCGGGGAACAGTGTGACGGCGTTGGTCGAGAAGCGGCCCGGCACTTCAGATTCCACAGCAACAAACGGGGCGAGCGCCTTGACCTGCAGGGTCAATTTCCAGACGCCTCCCTCCTGCCGAATATCTGCTGTCAGGCGCGAGGGCATGAGGTCGTAGGTCTTCCATGGCTTTGGAGCATGGACGTCCTCGCCCGCCGCATCCCCGGACCAAACGAAGGCCAACACCTCCCCGTCGCGCAGCGCATCCGAGGCCAGTTGTATTACCTGTACCGCTGCATCCGGTGAAACCGTCACGTCCGCCTCGGCCAGCTTCCGCGTCGAACCATCCATCGCCGCCGCGCGCGCCGTCACCGTGATCGTCACCGCCTCCGCCCGGTCGTTCACCGCGCGCAGGAGAATGCCCCCATCGTTCGGCACCGCCACTACGGTCACGGCCTCGTAGAACCGCACAGCCATGTGGTGCAACAGCTTCCAGTTCCCGCCGTGGTCGAGGCTGGACCAGGAACAGACCGGCCAGGAATCGTTCAGCTGCCAGTAAAGCGTCCCCATGCAATGCGGCTTCAGGCTGCGCCAATGCGAGACGGCGGTCTTGATTGCCAGACCTTGTTGAACCTGACTGAGGTAGACGAAACTCGGGAAATTCACCGGGAAGCGGAAATAGCGGAACATCGTTTCGGCGATCCGCGCATTGCCCCCGGCGTTCTTCTGATGGCTCTCCATGACGGGGGACGCAATGTTCCAGTCCTTCAGGTCCGCAAAGCGCCGGATCGCCGAAAGCGAAGGATAGGACTGGAACCCGAACTCCGAACAGAACCGGGGGCTTGCGTCGCGATAGTGAACGAAGTCCTTCCCCTCGTGC
>JAFLCY010000070.1 GCA_017303485.1 Rhodobacterales bacterium | reverse complement strand
ATCGCCGCCCGGACCCGCCGCACCACCTCTACGGCCAAGCGCATCCGGTTCGCATAGTCGCCACCCCAGCCGTCGGTGCGGCGGTTGGTGTGGGTGACAAGGAACTGGTTCAGGAAATAGCCTTCCGACCCCATCACCTCGACGCCGTCATAGCCGGCATCGACGGCCCGCGCCGCCGCCGTGGCGATGTCGGCGATCTGCTTCTCGATCCCCTCCTCGTCCAGCTCTCGCGGCACAAAGGGAGAGATCGGCGACTTGATGGCCGAAGGGGCCACGCAGTCCTTGCCATAGGCATAGCGCCCCGCATGCAGGATCTGCATCGCGATATGGCCGCCTTCGGCATGGACGGCATCCGTCACCCGCCGGTGGTTTGCGATGTCCTTGTCGGTGAACAGCCCCGCCGCCCCCGGGAAGACCCCGCCCTCGCGGTTTGGTGCCATGCCACCGGTGACGATCAGCCCGGCGCCACCCTTTGCTCGCGCAGCATAGAAGGCTGCGACCCGGCCCCAGTCGCCGGTCTCCTCCAGCCCGGTGTGCATCGAGCCCATGAGGCTCCGGTTGCGCAGGGTCACGCCGCCAAGGGTGATCGGCGACAGTAGATGCGGATAGTCGGTCATGGTGGTCTCCCTTGCGGGGCAGAATGGCGAAGCTTGCCGTGAACGTCACCCGGAACGCCGCGTCACACGGTGCGTCCTTCCTTCGCCATTGCGGAGAGGGCGGTCAGAGAACCACCACCTGCGCCGGGTCAAGAAACCAGGGCGCGATGATCCCGCAGGTATCGGCCAGGGGCAGCAGGCTTGCCGGAACCTCCATCCCGATCACCCGGCGCATGAACTCCGCCCGTGCCGCACAGCGTCGGGCCGCATTTGGGTGCCTCCGCGCCAGGTCGGCACGCAGGCCTTCGTCCGCGATCACATAGCCATCCTCCATCCGGGTCGAGCCCCAGCCGGAATGCGAGGGAATCACATCCATCTGCATCGCCATGCCCGAGGCCAGCGGAATCTTCGACCCCGGCATGATCGGCGAGGACATCCATTCGTCCAGCCCGATCAGGTGGCCCGGGTTCAGCGTGATGCCGAAGCGTTCCGGCAGTCGGTCGTCGATCATCGCCCAGACCGCCGCGCCGGTTACGCCCGGCCGCATCATGCCGCACCAGTTCGACATCGCACGCGCGTAGGGAAAAACGAACTCGTCCAGATAGCCCGCCGCGCTGGCGGGCAGGTCCGCCTCGCCCCGGGCCATCCAGCCCGCCCGGCAAATGTTCGACCCCCAATGCGCGATGTTGAAGCTGGCCGGTTTTCCCCGCGCGATCCGGTCCCCCACCGGCCCCGACAGGCCCGGCGTCTCGCCCATCGCGAAGGTCGCATGGCAGCCAAGCGGCAAACCCCCGATCCGCGCCGCCTCGACCGCCGCGAAATCCGTCATCCCCTCCTGCAGGGCGAAGACCATGCGCTTCAGCGCGCCAGCCGCCATGTGGTTGGAAAACTCCAGCCGGACAATGTCGTCGACCGTCACGCGCGCCCGCAGACCGGACCCCGGATGCATGAAAAGGGCAGTCGCATTCTCCACCCGCCCGGCCCGCTGCCGCAGCGGGTCCGCCAGGAAGGCCGGAATGTCCAGCGCCAGCGCCGGGTCGGCTCCGGGCGGCAATTCGGCCGCCTCGTCCCACTTCCAACCCACCGCTCCGACTGTCGCACCCGCCGGAACCGTGTCCTCCAGCCACTCCCACAGCCGCCGTGAGCCGCGTGGCTGGCTTGGCAGCGACAGCGAGGCGCAGTGCCCCGTCCGCACCCGCCCCGCCGCGACCAGAGGCGACACCACCGTATAGGCCAGACACTCATTGCCAGCGACCAGCAGCGCATCGCCTTCGGTCACGACCAGCACCGCCTCCTCGAAGCGGGGATCGAACCCCGTCAGCCAGTGCAGGTTGGCCGCATGCTCGCGGTCGCCATAGAGGATCAGCGCCGCATATCCCGCCTGCACCATCGCGCCGCGCACCGCTGCCAGCCGCGCTTCGGCCTCCGCCAGCGAAAAGCCGGGCGGCAGGTCCGGGGTTCCATTGTCCGGCCAGTCCAGGCGCTGCAATCTGGTCATTCCGATCTCCCCGGTTTGCACGACAACACTGGCACTCCCCGGCAATGCTCGTCGAGCATTTCATGCACTCCTCGCGCGGCTCCGAGGAGGACACGAAGTGAACGACGAGGCAACCCGAAGACGCTCCACACGGGCGGCACAAGCTTCCTTGCGAATCCCGCCACCCCCGCCTATATGACCCGTGAGAGGTTGGCGCGGGCAGGCACCTCGCCAACCCGGTCAGGTCCGGAAGGAAGCAGCCGTAACGAGCCCCGCTTGGGTCGTTGTCCAGCCTCTCACCTTTCCCTGCAGATCGGTCAGTTCGCGCCGGGGCCCCCGTCAGGCAAGGGTCAATCAGGCAAGGGGCAATGCCGGGTCAGATCCCGGTCCACTGGACAGCCCGTCAGCCGACGTCGATCCAGCGCCCTTCCCGGCTTGAGGTCTGAATCATCTCCACCAGTTTCTGGATGCCCAACCCCTTGCGGAAATTGAACGGCTCCGGGCCCTTGCCAGCGATGGCCTGCACATAGCCCGCCACCTCGATCGCCTTCAGGTCGTTGAAGCCGATCTGATGCCCGGCGGCGACGCAGAAGAGGCCGTAGGGCGCGTGATCCGGCCCCGCCTCGATCCGGCGGAAGCCCTGGCGGCCCTTCGCATCCAAGGTTGAGAAATAGTGCAGGACATTGAAATGCTCCTGGCTGAACGCCAGCGCCCCCTTGGTCCCGTATACCTCGAAATCGTGCTGCATCTTCCGGCCCGTCGCGATCCAGTTGCCCTCGATGCTGCCCGAGGCCCCATTTTCGAACCGCAGGAAGGCGCGGCCGACGTCGTCCACCTCGACAGGTTTCGTGCCGCCTTTCCCGTCCGGACGGCTGGTGATCATCGTCACACAATCGCCCATGACGCGCGTGATCGGGCCGCAGAGAAACTCTGCCGTCGCAAGCGCATGACTGCCGATGTCGGCCAGCGCCCCGCCCCCCGCCGGATCGTGGCGGAAGGCCCAGGGGCCGCTCGCATCTGCCATGTAATCCTCGCAATGGATGCCGCGGTAGCCGCGGATCTCGCCCAGTTCCCCGGCGGCGATCATCTCGCGCGCGAAGGCCAGCATCGGATTGCAAAGATAGTTGAAGCCGACCTGGGTCTTCACGCCCGCAGCCTCGGCGGCAATGGTCATCTCCAGCGCGTCAGCGGCAAGGGGCGCGAGAGGTTTTTCGCAATAGACATGCTTGCCCGCCGCAATTGCGGCCAGCGACATTTCCTTGTGCAGCGCATTCGGCGCGGTGATCGAAACGAGGTCGATCTCCGGGTCGGCCATGATGCTGCGCCAGTCCGAGGTCGCCTTGGCGAAGCCCAGTGTCACCCGCGCGCGTTCGGCGGCGGCATCGGTGATGTCGGCGACGGTGTGCAGTTCGAGGTCATAGGACAGCTCGAACACCCGGGGAGCGGAAGTGAAGCCAAAGACATGGGCCTTGCCCATGAAGCCGGTGCCGATCAGGCCGATGCGAAGCTTGGGTTTGGTCATTTTGCAGGTTCCTTGACACCGCCGATGGCGGCCCGGTTGACGACAAGCGCCGGGTCGAGCTTCCCGGCAAAAAAGTCCAGCACGTTCTGCACCGAGGCCAGTGCCATCCGTTCGGCACATTCCACGGTCAAGGCAGCGTTGTGCGGGGTCAGCACGGCGCGGTCCAGCCCGAAAAGCGGATGGTCGGGACCGGGCGGTTCGGCGGCAAAAACCTCGATCCCCGCCCCGCCCAAGCGGCCCGCCCGCAAGGCATCAGCCAAGGCGACCTCATCGACCAGCCCGCCCCGCGCGGTATTTACCACTACGGCTGTCGGCTTCATCACGGCCAGTTCCGCCGCTCCGATCACCGCCCGATCCGCGCGGGGCAGATGCAAGGACACCGCATCCGCCTCGGCCAGCGCCGCGCAAAGCTCGGGCGCGCAGATGGCAAGGTCGGGCCAGTGGTCCTCGGGGATGTAGGGGTCATGGGCGTGAACCTCCATGCTGAAGGCCCGCGCCAGTTGCGCCAGCTTCTGCCCGATCCGACCGAAACCGACGATCAGCAGCCGCTTCCCCGCCACCTCATGCGTTTGCAGACCGTTTCGCCAACCCCAGTTGCCACCCCGGGTCGCCCGGTCCGCGGCGATCAGCCGATGGGTCGCGGCAAGGATCAGCATCATCGCATGTTCCGCCACACCCGAGGAGTTCACGTCGCCCACGATGCACAAGGGAATGCCCAGCGCGTTCAGGGTCGGGACATCCACCGCGTCATAGCCGACCCCATGGCGCGAGACGATCCGCAGTCCTGGTGCCCTGGCGATGGAGGCGGCGGACAGGGGCTGCGTGCGGATCACCAGCGCATCGGCCTTTGGCAGGAACGCCTGATACGAGGGTTCGGAAATCTCCTCGACATAGTCGAAGGTCACGCCCTTGGCGCTCTGCAGCAGGTCCAGCCCCGAAGGGTGCAGCTTCCCCGCGATGAGAAGGTGCGGCATCAGTATGCCCCCTTCTCGCTCTTGCCGGCCACCCCGTCGGTCAGCTTGCGGAAGCCCGCGACGGCGGCCCCGGCGGCGGCGGCAAGAAAGCGGCTGTCGCCTCCGACGGTCGTCATGTCGAAACCCCAGCGGATCGCGCGGGCGGCATAGTCCGGCGTCCCGCAATGCAGCGCGGCGCGGAGGCCATTCTTCTTGCAGGCCGCGACGATGGTCTGCAGCGCCGCGATCATCTCCGGTTCCTCGCGGTCGAAGCCGGGGGCAAGGCGGCCTTGATGCAAGGAGAGCGTCAGGTCGGCGGGGCCGACATATATCCCGTCCAGCCCCGGCGTCGCGGCGATGGCGTCAAGGTTGGCCATGCCCTCCGCCGTCTCGATCATCGCGAAGCCAAGGATGTTGTCGTTCGCCTCGCCCGCATAGTTCGCCCCGGCAGCAAAGGACACCCGGGTCGGGCCGAAGCTGCGCTGCCCATGGGGCGGATAGCGCAGGTAGCTGACGAAGCGCGCGGCTTCCTCTGCCGTGTTCACCATCGGGCAGATGATGCCATACGCGCCCGCATCCAGCGCCTTCATGATGATCCCCGGCTCCAGCCATGGGACCCTGGCCATCAGTGTCGCCCCGCTGGCGCGCATGGCCTGGAACATCGGCAGAAGGTGGCTGTAATCCAGCGCGCCGTGCTGCATGTCGATGGTGACGGAGTCGAAGCCTTGCGCCGCCATGATCTCGGCGGTGAAGGGGTTGCCGATGCTGCACCAGCCATTGATCGTGGGCTTGCCCTCAGCCCAGATCGCCTTGAGTTTGTTCGGGATCATGCCCACACCATCTGGCTGGATTTGACGTCAAGATAGTCGCGGATGCCCTCGGTGCCGCCTTCGCGGCCCATGCCAGAATGGTTGGTGCCGCCGAAGGGTGCCTCGCTGGCCGCCATCGCGAAGGAGTTGATGCCGACCATCCCCGCCTTCAGCGCGGCGACGGTCCGACGGGCGCGGGCGGGGTTCGTCGTGAAGGCATAGGCCGAAAGCCCCATGTCGGAGGCATTGGCGCGGGTCAAAGCTTCCTCTTCGGTCGAAAAGCGGGAGATCGCGGCGATGGGGCCGAAGTTTTCTTCGGCCATCCCGGCCATGTCGTCGGTACAGTTGGTCAGGACCGTGGGTTCATAGAAATGCCCGGCGTTGAAACCCTGCGCCCGCTTGCCACCCGTCGCGAGCTTCGCCCCTGCCGCAACTGCGCCCAGGACGATCTTCTCCATCTCCGCCAGCCGCCCGGCGTTGATCAACGGCCCCATGCCGACCGAGGGGTCCAGCCCGTCACCCAGCTTGATCTCCCTTGCCCGCCGGACGAACCCCTCGACGAAGGCGTCGTGAAGCCGGTCATGCACATAGAACCGGTCCCCCGTCACGCAGACCTGCCCGGCATTGGCGAACTTGGTCGGCACCGCCACGTTCAGGCAGGCCTCCAGATCCGCGTCGTCGTAGACGATGACCGGAGCGTTGCCTCCCAGTTCCATCGAGACCTTCTTCAGCGTCGCCGCCGCATCGCGGATCATCTGCTGGCCGACGCGGGTGGAGCCGGTCAGGCTGACCTTCCGCACCGACTTCGCGGCCATCAGCGGCGCATAGGTCGCCGCCGTCGGCCCGATAACCAGGTTGACCGTGCCGGGGGGCAGGCCGCCCGCCCGGCAGCAGTCAACCATCACCATCGCCACGCCCGGCGTCTGCGACGAGGGGCGAAGCACGGTGGCGCAGCCTGCGGCAAGGGCGGGAGCGACCTTGCGCGCGATCAGGGCTGCGGGAAAATTCCAGGCGGTGAAGGCGGCGACCACGCCCACCGGCTCATGATGGATCTCGAACCGCCCACCGGGGACGCGGCTTTCGACAATGCGGCCATAGATGCGGCGGGCTTCCTCGGCATACCAGCGGAACTGGTCGATGCTGAGACCCCATTCGCGGCTCGACTGGGCGATGGGCTTGCCGGTTTCCAGGCTGATCATCCGCGCCGCCTCGTCTGCCCGGCGCAGCATCTCGTCGGCGATGCGGTGCAGCGCATCGGCACGGTCAAAGGCGGGGGTTGCCGCCCAGGCCGTGAACCCCGTTTCGGCTGCCGCCAGCGCGGCATTGGTATCGGCCGCCGCGGCCATCGGACAATCCCCCAGCGACTGTTCCGTCACCGGGCTGAAGACCGGCATCGTGGCGCCGCTGAGGCTTGCCTGCCACTGGCCGCCGATGAACAATCCGAACTGCCGATACATCCGCCGCCGCCCCTTCCGAGTCACTTTCGCAATACTCATTGCCAGTGACATCTATTGTCAACACTCAATGCAAGAGTGTATGGCTTGCAAGAGCCCGAGGGGAGGAGACAGCATGGAACACGGAACGATTCGCTTGACCATGGCGCAGGCCGTGGTGCGCTGGCTGACCGCGCAAGTCACCGAGATCGACGGCCAGCGCCTCCCCCTGTTCGCCGGAGTCTTCGGCATCTTCGGCCATGGCAACGTGACCTGTCTTTCCGAGGCGCTGGAGGCGGTGCAGGACCAGCTTCCCACCTGGCGCGGGCAGAACGAACAGTCGATGGCGCTGGCCGCCATCGGTTTCGCCAAGGCCAAGCGGCGGCGGCAGATCATGGTCGCGACCTCCTCCATCGGGCCGGGCGCCTTGAACATGGTGACGGCAGCGGGCACCGCGCATGCCAACCGGCTGCCGGTTCTCCTGATCGCGGGCGACACCTTCACCAACCGGCTCCCCGACCCGGTGCTGCAACAGGTGGAGCATTTCGGGAACCCGACCCTCACGGTGAACGACGCCTTCAAGGCGGTGACGCGCTACTGGGACCGCATCACCCACCCGGCGCAGATCATCGCCTCCTTGCCGCAGGCGGTGGGCGCAATGCTCGACCCCGCCGATTGCGGCCCGGCCTTCCTCGCTCTGCCGCAGGACACGCAGGAACTGGCCTTCGACTACCCGGCAGAGTTCTTCGAGGAGCGCCTGTGGTCCATCCCCCGCCCGCGCCCTGACCGGCACTCGGTGGCTGACGCGGCGAAGCTGCTGAAAACCGCGAAGAAGCCGCTGATCATTGCGGGCGGCGGTGTGCGCTATTCCGGGGCCGAGGAAGCCGTCGCGACATTCGCCGCCGAGCGCGGCATTCCGGTGGTGGAGACCATCGCGGGCAAGGGCGGGCTGACGCACTATCACCCGGCCCATTGTGGCCCCATCGGCATCATCGGCTCGACCAGCGCCAATGCGCTTGCGGCAGAGGCGGACGTGATCCTTGCGATCGGGACGCGGCTGCAGGATTTCACCACCGGCTCATGGACAGCCTTTGCCCGCGATGCCCGCTTCATCTCGATCAACGCCGCCCGTTTCGACGCCCTGAAACACCGGGCGCTGGCCGTGGTCGGTGACGCTCTGGAAAGCGTGGCGGAACTGGGCGCGGCGCTTGGGTCCTGGAAGGCCCCCGCCGGGCATCTGCTCCACGCCAAGGCGCTGTTCAAGGACTGGGATGCGCTCTTGGATGACCATCAGACCCCCACCAACGCCCCGGTGCCAACCTATGCCCAGGTCGTGAACGTCGTGAACAAGGCGGCAGGCGAAAACGACACCCTGATCGCCGCTGCAGGGGGCATTCCGGGTGAAGTGGCGAAGGGGTGGCGGGTGAAGGCGCCGAACAGCTTCGACCTCGAATTCGGCTTCTCCTGCATGGGCTACGAGATCGCCGCCGGCTGGGGCTGCGCGATGGCGCAATCCGGGCCGGGGGCGCTGGGGGGAACCCCCATCGTCATGCTGGGCGACGGCACCTACATGATGATGAACTCCGACATCTATTCCACCGTGCTTTCGGGTCACAAGATGATCGTCATCGTCTGCGACAACGGCGGCTATGCGGTGATTTCCCGGCTGCAGCAGTTCAAGGGCGTGCCCGGCTTCAACAACCTGTTGAAAGATTGCCGGATCACCGACAAGGCCAACCCCCTGCACGTCGATTTCGCTGCCCATGCGGCGGCGATGGGGGCCGCCTCCCGCAAGGTGGAAAGCCTCGCCGATCTGGAAGACGCCCTCAAATGGGCCAAGGCGAATGACCGGACTACGGTGATTGCCATCACCACCGATGCCTATGCCTGGGTGCCGGGCGATGCCGACTGGGATGTGGGCGTGCCCGAGGTCTCGGACCGCGAAACGGTGAGACAAGCCCGCGAGAGCCAGATCGCCATCCGCGCCAGGCAGCGGGTCGGAATTTGAAGAACAGGGTCTGAGAAGATGAAAGCGAAGCTTGGACTTGCCCCCATCGCCTCGTGGAACGACGATCTGGTGGAACTCGCGGACGATGTGGGCCTGGAAGAAAGCCTGCGCCAGGCCTCCGACGCCGGTTTCGCCAGCATGGAGACCGAGGCGGAACCGGACCCCAGGGTCTTGCCAGCGCCGGAGATGGCGAAGAAGGGCCACAGGGAAGTGCTGCGCGTCATGGCTGTGACAGGATACGAGGTGGTGCAATGAACCGGATGGACGGAAAGATCTGCGTTGTTACCGGCGCGACGCAGGGGCTGGGGGCGGCAATCGCCCGGCGGCTGGCGACGGCGGGTGCTGCGGGCGTGGTGATCACCGGGCGCAATGCGAAACGCGGGCAAACAGTGGCGGAAGGGCTTGGCTCTCCCGCGCTGTTCGTTGCGGCCGATCTTGGCAGCCCGGGCGATTGCGCCCGTGCGCTGGCGGAAACCGATGCCCGCTTTGGCCGGGTGGATGTGCTGGTAAATGCCGGGGCCCTGACCGACCGGGGCACGATCCTCGACACCTCGCCGGACCTTTTCGACCGGATGTTCGCCACCAATGTCCGGGGCCCGTTCTTCCTCATGCAGGCGGCGATCCGGTTGATGATCCGCGATGGAATCGCGGGCGCGATCTGCAACATCGGCTCGACCTCGGCGCTGGCCGGGCAGCCCTTCATCTCGGCCTACTGCGCCAGCAAAGGCGCCCTTGCGACGCTGACGGCCAACACCGCCTTTGCAGTGATGGGCAACCGGATCCGGGTAAACCAGCTGAACCCCGGCTGGATGTCGACCGACAACGAACGCGCGCTGCAACTGGCGGAAAGCGGCGACCCGGACTGGGAGACGAAGGCAAGCGCCCGTCTGCCCTTTGGCCGCCTGATCGACCCCGCAGAAGTGGCGAAGGCGGTGAACTACCTCGTGTCCGACGATGCCGGCCTGATGACCGGGGCCATCGTCAATTTCGATCAGGGCGTCTGGGGAGCCTTTCCCGGCGGGCCGCCTGTGCCGAAAGGGCCTATGGCCCTGTGACCACCGGAATTCTCGGCGCGGCACCATCCTTCTGCAGCCGCGCCGCCAGCGCCACGCACAGCGCTTGCGCCAGGCACATCGGAGCGGCCAGGCTGCGCGAGAAGGTGTATTCGTGTTCCGGCACCGCGAACAGCACCTGCGCCGACTTCGCATAGGGCGACAGCGTGCTGTCGGTGATCGCCAGGATCGGCACCCCACGCGCCGCCGTCTCTTCGGCCACATTCACCACTTCCGTGGCATAGAAGCGGAACGAGACCACGAACAGCAGGTCTGTCGGTCGCGCCACCTTGGCCATATGGGTCGCAAGGCCGCCACTGGCGTCCAGCAAGACGCTGCGCTTGCCCAGCATGGTCAGTACATAGCGCAAAAGCTCTACCACCGGCTCGGACCGCAACTGGCCGATCAGGTAGACCGTGTCCGCCGCTTCCAGAAGTTCTGCGGCTCGCGCAAGATGGCCGGGGTCGATGCTTGCGAGCAACTCCTGAAGCGAGGCCACGTCCCGCGCCACGAGGTCGGCAAGCAGCCCCATCTCCCCCTCGCGGACACCGCCCAGTTCCGTCTCCAGCGCCTTCACCCGCGCATCGAACCCCGGCGCCGCCGTGGTCAACCGACGCTGGAACACCGCCTGCAATTCCTTGAAACCCTTGTAGCCCAGCGATTGCGCATAGCGCACGAAGCTTGAAGCATGGATCCCGCACTTTGCCCCGATGGCGTTGACCGACAGGACCGCCACATCGTTGGGGTTCTGCGTCAGATACAGCGCGATCTTCTGGTACGATTTCGACATGTCGTCATAGCGGTCGTGGATCAGCGTGATCAGCTCTTCGTAGGTCTCGGGCGGGCGAAAGGCCATTGGTCTTGTCCGGCAGATCAGGGGAAAGGACGGGATATCCTGCCGCGAGTCCTGCATTTTGCAGCATTACTTGTCAATTGCCGCGCAATGCAGTGTTCAGTGCGTTGCAGGGCGGATCGGCGCGCTTGTCTGCTGACCCGCGCCGGCCGGCCTGCTATGCTGCGCAACCTGCCCGCGTACCCGCTTTCCTGACCCCGGATGCTCTGGATGACCGATCCCATTCGTCCCTATCGCAAGCTTGCACAGGCAAACCGACTGGCCAACGCCCGACTGCATCGCGCCTGCGCGCGGCTTGATCCGGCAGAGTTGGACGTCGCGCGCCCCGCATTCTTCGGCACTATCCAGAAGACGCTGAACCACATCCTGATGGTCGACCGCTTCTACCTGAACGCGCTTCTTGGCCTGCCGCTGGACCGAGCCTTGCTGGACGAGGCAACCTTCTGTCCCGACCTTGCTACCTTGACCGCCTGGCAGGCGACCGCGGACATTGCCCTTCTGGCTCATGTCGAAGACCTGACGCACGGAACCCTGGCCGGGCTTGTCGCCATCGACCGGGGCGAACGTGTCCAGCATGATCGCCGCGACGACGTGTTGTCGCATACGTTCCAGCACCAGACCCATCACCGGGGCCAGGTGCATGGGATGCTGTCGGCAACCCCGGTCAAGCCGCCGCAACTGGACGAGTTCATCGTCGGCGATGATCACGCCGCCCGGGTCGAGGACATGGCGGCCCTTGGCTGGTCGGAGGCCTATCTGATGCGCTAGTCGAGGATCGCGGGCCACAGCACCGCGTTGCGGCGCTGGAACGGCGGGATATGTCCGATGTCTTGCAGACCGAAGTCCTCGGGCCGCAGCACCCTCTGCTCTTTCACCGCTTCGGGATACAGCGCCCGCATCCGCCAGACCGCCGCTGGTGGCACCATGTCGTCGTCGGCTACCGCGATCATCCGCAGCCGCGCCGTCACGCGGGACGGATCGGGCAGGGGAAGGCTGCGCCCCACTTCCGACTGGTTCCAGCCCCGCGTCGTACACCAGCGCCGCCAGTCCTCGTAGACCCCGCGCGGCAGGTCGGACCCAAGGCCCACCAGCCGCCCCGGCAGGTAGCCCGCAACCTGCGCCAGTGCCCGGACAGCCGGCGACCAGAAGAGCCGCGCCTTCCACTGGTAGCGCCAGGGGTGGTCGCTGACATGCGCCAGCCCCGAGCCGATGGTGATGACGCGGCTGACCCGGACCATCGCCTCGTGCCAGCCCATCCACAGCCCGCCGACCGAGTGCCCCAGCACCCAAAGCGGCGTGTCGGGATACATCCGCGCCAGCTTGGCCAGTGCGGCGCCCTGGTCCAGCATGCCCCAGTCGGCCATTGTCGCCTTCGACCCCCGCATCGGCCTGCGCATGGATGCGCCAAAATCCCGGTAGTCATAGGTCAGCACCGCCAGATCCCGCTCCCGCGCCGCCCATTCGGCGAAGGCGCGGTAGTATCGGGCCGGAGCCCCCGTCGCCCCGTGCAGCACCATCGCCGCGCGCGGAGCGCCCTTCGGCCGAAATATCCGCCCGCTCAGCACCGCACCTTCGCTGGGGAAATCCAGCTCCTCTCTGCAGGTGCCCTCTTGTGTCGTTGAATCCAGCATAGCAGACCTCGACCATTAGACCGATTGGTCTAGTAGCAGGATTAGACCAATCGGTCTAGTCTTTTCCTGTTGCCGCCAAGCGCCTATGTTGACCCGGATGAGCGACGAACCCTCTACCCGCGACCGCCTGGTCCTTGCAGCCACGCGCCTGTTCCGGCAGCGCGGCTATGACGGCACCGGCCTGTCGGAAATCCTTGCCGAGGCCGGGGTGCCGAAGGGCTCGCTCTATCACCACTTCCCGGAGGGCAAGGCCGACCTCGCCTGCGCCGCTGCCGATTGGACGGCTTCCGAGATCGTTCGGGTGATCGATGACAGCTTCCGCGCTGCCCCGGACTGGCGGCACGGCGTCACCACCTTCGCCTACAAGATGGCCAAGCTCTTCGACATCCTGAACAGCGCCGACGCCTGCCCGATCTTTGGCCTGTTGTTCGATGGCCCGGACCACGACCGCTTCCGCGCCCATGCCGAACAGGCCTTCAACCGCATCATCGCCGCCGCCGCCCGCCATGGCGAGGCCCTGGGCCTGCGGCCCGAGGCGGCACATGAGGCCGCCGAAACCTTCATGATCGGCTTCCAGGGCGGCTGGACCCTCGCCCGGATGCGCCGCAAATCCGACGTCCTGCGCAGCCTGCCCGGACGGCTCTACGGCCCGTTGCCCGCGTAGAGTGCGCTACAGCGCACCGCCCCTCGCCGCCCACTGGAACTGCTCCGGCGTCTCCACCGCGCAGGGCCGGACCGTCCTGAGCCGCGTCAGCGCCGCCGAGGCTTCCTCCCCCGCTTCCACCATCAGCCGCAGCGCCACAGTCCCCGACCGCCCGCAGCCGCCCATGCAATGCACCCAGACCTTGCCACCTGCCGCCAGCACCCCCAACGCCGCCAGCGAAGCCCGTGGCCAAGCCGCTGCCGTCTCGCCCTGCGGCGCGCCGAAATCGGCAATCGGCAAGTGCAGCCACTCCACCCCCGCTGCCGCCAGATCGCCCGGCAGCCCCTCGGCCCCCTTCGACGCCAGTTCCTCCTGCGTCGTCATCGTCAGGACCAGCCCCGGCCCCCAGGCCAGCACCTCCGCCAGGTCCGCCGCATAGGCGCCACCCCGTCCAGGCATCGGCCCGATCCCAAGCCGTCCCCCGCCCACCGGCAGCTCTGCAATCACCATCGAACACCCTTCCCGGTGGACCTTCCGCCCCCCGCGCCCTAGTCTGGCCCCCGAGTCACGAGGGTTCCATGTCCGACGAGAAAGCCTACCAGGTCCTTGCCCGCAAGTACCGCCCGCAGACCTTTGCCGACCTGATCGGGCAAGAGGCTATGGTCCGCACCCTGAAGAACGCCTTCGCCGCCGACCGGATCGCCCATGCCTTCGTGATGACCGGGGTGCGCGGGGTGGGCAAGACCACCACCGCCCGGATTATCGCCAAGGGCCTGAACTGCGTCGGGCCGGACGGGAACGGCGGGCCGACGACGGAGCCCTGCGGCCTTTGCAAGCCTTGCATTGGCATCTCGGAGGGCCGTTTCTTCGACGTCCTGGAAATCGACGCTGCCTCCTCGACCGGCGTGGACAACATCCGTGAACTCAACTCGATGGCAAACACTCGCCCTGCCGAAGGTCGGTTCAAGATCTTCATCATCGACGAAGTCCACATGCTGTCGATCAACGCCTTCAACGCGCTGTTGAAGACCTTGGAAGAGCCGCGCGGTCATACCAAATTCATCATGGCCACCACCGAAATCCGCAAGGTTCCCGTCACCGTCCTGTCGCGTTGCCAGCGCTTCGACCTCAAGCGCATCGAGCCCGAAGTGATGATGGCGCATCTGTCGAAGGTGGCCGACCTTGAAGGCGCAAAGCTCGCCCCCGACGCGCTGGCGCTGATCACCCGCGCCGCCGAAGGTTCGGTCCGCGACGCGATGAGCCTGATGGACCAGGCCATCGCCCATGGCGCGGGCGAGACGACGGGCGATCAGGTCCGCGCCATGCTGGGACTGGCCGACCGGGGCCGCACGCTCGACCTGTTCGACCTGATCATGAAGGGCGAGGCTGCGACCGCACTGGCGGAACTCAGCGCCCAGTACGCCGATGGGGCCGACCCGATGGCGGTCCTGCGCGATCTGGCCGAGATCACGCACTGGATTTCCGTCATCAAGATCAACCCGGCGGCGGCTGAGGACCCGACCACCCCGCCCGACGAACAGTCACGCGGGCAGGACATGGCGTCGCGCCTGCCGATGCGCGCGCTGACGCGGATGTGGCAGATGCTCCTGAAGGCCATAGAGGAGGTCGCGCTGGCGCCGAACGCGATGATGGCCGCCGAGATGGCCGTGATCCGCCTGACCCATGTGGCCGATCTGCCCGACCCCGAAACGCTGGTGCGGAAGCTATCCGACAGCCCCCGTCCGCCCGCGGGCGCCATGCCGGGCGGTGCGCCCGCTGGCGGTGGCACCGTCCATGCCCCCCGCCTCGCGCCAGTCCACGCCGCCCCGACCCGCGGCCCGGTGATGACCGCCGCCGCGCCAGTCCTGGCCGAAAGCCAGTTGCAGGTCTATGCCAGCTTCGAGCAGGTGATCGAGCTGATACGCGCCAAGCGCGACATGCTCCTTTTGAACGAGGTCGAGACGGGCTTGCGCCTTGTCCGCTACGCCCCCGGCCGGATCGAGTTCGAGCCCGCCCCCGGCGCGAAACCCGACCTTGCCGCCCGGCTGGGCCAGCGCCTGCAAGGCTGGACCGGCTCGCGCTGGGGCGTCTCGGTCGTCGCCTCCGGTGGTCAGCCGACCATCGCCGAAGCGCGCAACACCGAACTCGCCGAAGTCCGCGCACAGGCTGCTGACAACCCGCTGGTGCAGGCGATCCTCACCGCCTTCCCCGGCGCGAAGATCACCGATGTCCGCTCGCCCGAGGCGATCACCGCCGAAGCCGCGGAAGCCGCCCTGCCGCAGGCGGACCCGGAAGTTGACGATGATTGGGACCCGTTCGAGGCATGATCCGCCGGGCCACGCAGGAAGATGCGTCCACGCTCGCCCGTCTGAACGCGCATGTACAGGGCTGGCATGCCGCACGGTATCCAGACGTGTTCTACGCCGACCCCGATCCTGCGGCGCTGGTGGCCTATTTCGCTGAACGGCTGGCCGATCCGGCCTGCACCGCATTTCTGGCTGGCGAGCCTGCGCTTGGCTATGCGCTGTGCAGCCTGCATCTGCGGGAGGCCTCGATCTTTTCCCCGGCGATCCGCCGGTTGATGGTCGACCATATCGCCATTGCGCCGGAGGCCAGGCGGCAGGGCCATGGCCGCGAGCTGTTGCGGGCTGCGCGCGATCTGGGGCGCGAGTTGAAGGTCGATGAAATCCTCCTCGACACCTGGGAAGCCAACCACGAAGCCCATGCCTTCTTCCGCGCCGCAGGCTTCACCCCCCGCCGCATGCTGTTCCGCGCCACGCCGTAAACTTGCGCTGCTCTGGCCATGCCCCTATTTGCCAGCTACGATCCGCAACCGGAAAAGCGAAGGAGAACTGCATGCTGAAGGGTTTGGGCGCGCTTGGCGACATGACCAAGATGATGAAGGCCGCGCAGGAGATGCAGGGCAAGCTTGCAGAGCTGCAGGAAGAACTGGGCCGCATCGTGGTGTTGGGCGAAGCCGGCGGCGGCGCCGTCAAGGCCAGAGTGACGGCCAAGGGCACGGTCACCGGGCTCGACATCGACGCCAGCCTGCTGGACCCGGCACAGAAAGAGGTCGTCGAAGACCTGATCGTCGCGGCAATCCTTGATGCTCAGGTTCGGGGCAACGAACGCGCGCAGTCGGAAATGGCCCGCATTGCCGAGGACCTGGGTCTTCCGCCCGGCATGGGCATGCCCGGCTGACATGGCCGACGAGACCGGCATCGAGGCGCTGATCGAGCTGATGGCCCGGCTGCCCGGCCTTGGGCCGCGCTCGGCGCGGCGCGCGGTGCTGGTCCTGCTGAAGAAGCGCGCGCAGCTGATGGCACCGCTGGCGCAGGCGCTGGCCGAGGTCGCGCTGGCCGCCAAGGACTGCAAGACCTGCGGCAACATCTCGACCGCAGAGGTCTGCGGCATCTGTGCCGACCCGGCCCGCGCAACGGGCGAAATCTGCGTGGTCGAGGATGTCGCCGACCTCTGGGCGATGGAGCGGGGGCAGGTCTTCCGCGGGCGCTATCATGTGCTGGGGGGCACGCTCTCCGCGCTGGATGCAATCGGGCCAGAGGAATTGGGCATCCCCCGCCTCGCCGCCCGCGTCGCGGCGGAGGGCATCCGCGAGGTGATCCTTGCGCTCAACGCCACCGTCGACGGCCAGACCACTGCGCATTACATCGCCGATGCGCTGGCGGGCACAGAGGCCCAGATCACCACCCTCGCGCAGGGCGTCCCCATCGGCGGGGAACTGGATTACCTCGACGACGGCACCATCGGCGCGGCGCTGCGGGCCCGGCGCAAACTCTGACCGGCCCGCTCGCCGGTGACTTCGTCCAAACTCGCCCGCCTCTCCGACAAGAAGACGAAGTCGCACGAGGAGGCAGCCACTAAAGCTCCAGCAACCCCGGCAAATCCGCCATCCGGTGAAACAGCGGCACCCCCAGCGCGGTCAAGGCCCGCGCCGATGGCGTCTCCGGCCCATGTTCCGCATAGCCCAGGCACCGCATCCCCGCCGCCAGCGCCGCCTTCGCCCCGTTGGCGCTGTCCTCGATCACCATGCAGGCCTTGGGCTGCACCCCGCAGGCTGCCGCGCAGGCCAGATAGACATCGGGCGCGGGCTTTGGCGCACCCAGAGCCTGCGCCGACAAAATCACCCTGAACCGTCCTTCGATCCCGTGCTGCCCGAGCGTGATCTGCATTTTTTCCAGCGACCCGTTCGATCCCATCGCGAAGGGAATCCCCGCCGCGTCCAGCCGGTCCAGCACCTCCGTCACGCCGCTGACCAGCGGAACTCCATCTGCCAGCATCGCATACATCCGACTGTAGAAATCGGCGACCCAGTCGTCCGGCAACCGCGCGCCCGCAGCCCGCGCCCGCACCGCCACCATCTCGACGGTGCCACCGACGAATTCCGCCTCGAACACCTCGCGCGACATTGGCAGGCCGTAGGCCGCAAGGTCTTGCAGGAACAGGGCAAAGGTCGGCCCCTCACTGTCCACAACCACCCCGTCGCAGTCGAACAGCACGGCTTCGGGGCGGGTCATTCGACCCCCCTCAGAAGCGTCACCACCGTATCCCCATATTTCCGCTGATCCACCTGTCGGAACCCCTCCGGCACCACAACCGGCCCGCCCTCTTCCCAGACCACCATCGCTCCCGGCGTCAGCCAACCGCCCGCCCGGGCTGCCGCCAGCGCCGACTCGCCGAAGCCCTTTCCATAGGGCGGGTCGAGGAACACCAGCCCGAACCCCGCCCCCGGATTGGCCCCCAACCGCAGAGCATCCTGCCGCAGCACCCTCGTCTCCCCCTCCGCCCGCATCTTCGCGATATTCGCCCGGATCAGGGCCAGCGCCTTCGCCCCGTCATCCACGAACACGGCTTCCGAGGCCCCCCGGCTCAGCGCCTCCAGCCCCAGCGCGCCGGTCCCGGCAAACAGGTCCAGCACCCGCGCGCCTGCGACCGGGTTGCCGTGCGCGTTGATCAAAAGGTTGAAGATCGCCTCACGCACCCGGTCCGAGGTCGGGCGCAGATGCGCGCCTGCGTCGCCCTCGCCCACCTCGGCAAGCTTCAATCCACGACGGTTGCCGCCAATGATCCGCATCTAGACTCCGGGAAAGCGGGCTCAGCCCTTGAGCAGGGGCTTCAGATCCGGCGCGGTCTCGATCACCTCCGGCGCCGGGCTCTTGCCCATCTCGATCAGCCGCTTGCCCACCATATAGGCGCGGCTGTCGTTCATCGCGTCCACAGCCAGCAGATCGGCACCCTTGTAGTACCAGAAGCTCACCACGTCGCCCTCGCCCTTGCGGGTGACGATCCGGTCATAACCGGTGTTCAGCCCCGCGATCTGCAGCTTGAGGTCATACTGGTCCGACCAGAACCAGGGCTTCGCCTGATAGGCTTCGCCAGCCCCAAGGATGTTCGCCGCCACCGCCTCAGCCTGGTCGATGGCGTTGCCGACCGATTCCAGCCGGATGCGCCCGCCCTTCCACGGGAAGGACGCGCAATCCCCCGCCGACCAGATCGAAGGGTCCGAAGTCCGGCCCAACTCGTCAGTTGCGATCCCGTTGTCGATCTCCAGCCCGGCCTCCTCGGCCAGATGGGCGTTCGGCGTGATCCCGACGCCGACCACCACGAAATCCGCCGGAATCTCGCGCCCGTCTTTCAGCAGCGCACCCTCCACCCGGTCATCGCCGACCAGTCGGTCAAGACCCGTCGATTCCAGTACCTTCACCCCACGCGTCCGGTGCAGAGTGCAGACATAGTCCGAGGTCTCGGGCGCAGCCACCCGCTGCAGGATGCGCGGCGCCATTTCCAGCACGGTGACATCCAGGCCAAGCTTGGCCGCCACCGCCGCAGCTTCCAGCCCGATATAGCCGCCGCCGACGATGATCACCTTGCGACCGGCCTGGAACTCGGCCCGCATGGCATCGACATCAGCCAGCGTCCGGACGGTGAAGACCCCCTCCAGCTCGCCCCCGATGGCTGCAGGCAGGCGCCGGGGCGAAGACCCCGTGGTCAGCGCCAGATGATCATAGTCCAGCGCCTCGCCGCCCACCGTCACCGTCTTCGCCACCGGGTTGATGGCGGTCACCGCCTGGCCCAGCCGCAGGTCGACATTATGCTCGGCCCAGAACTCCGGCGCGCGCAGCCAGAGCCGGTCCTCCTCCATTTCGCCCAGGAGATAGGCCTTGGACAGCGGGGGGCGCTGGTAGGGCGGCGCGGGCTCGTCGCCCAGCATCACGATCTCGCCCTCATGGCCTAGGGCCCGCAATTTCGCGGCCAGTGCCGCACCCGCCTGCCCGGCCCCGACGATCACCACCCGCATCGCGCTTCCCCCTCTGGCATGTTCCGCGTCGGACCCTATAACCCATGGCGGTGGCTGCGCAACGCGCCAAAGTTGAGGAGAACACATCAATGACGATTGACGTTGGTACGAAATTGCCCGGGGCCACCCTGCTGCGGGTGGGACCGGAGGGGGTCGAAAGCATCTCGATCGCCGACCGGCTCAAGGGACGCAAGGTGGTGATCTTCGGGCTTCCCGGCGCCTACACCAGCACCTGCTCCACCGCGCATGTGCCAAGCTTCATCCGCACCGCGAAGCAGTTTGCCGACAAGGGCGTGGACGAGATCATCTGCGTCTCGGTCAACGATCCGCATGTGATGAAAGCCTGGGGCGAGGCGACCGGGGCCACCGCCGCCGGGATCACCATGCTGGGCGATGCCGATTCCAGTTTCACCAAGGCCATCGGGATGGAGTTCGACGCGCCCGCCGCCGGGTTCTTCGCCCGGTCCAAGCGCTATGCGCTTCTGGCGGAAGATGGCGTCGTCACCCGGTTCAACCCGGAGACCGGGCGTGGCTGCGAAATTTCAGCGGGCGAACACCTGCTGGGGCAGATCTGACCGGCGGCTCGTCGTCGACTGCGTCGCTCCTCGCAGGGAGCCTGCCGGGGAGCAGACGCAGTCGCACGACGAGGCCTATCCTTCACGCACATGCCGCTGAAAGGCGCGCTTCAAGAGATCCAGTTCCGCCCGCAAGAGGCTGATCTCCGCCCGGATGTCATCTTCCAGCGGCTGACCGGCGACCAGGGTGAATGTCGCAAGCGTCGCCCCGTCGCACTGGACAAGGAAGGTCTGCACCCCCTCGTTCAGGGCCCAGGCTGGAATCGGCACCCGGACGATGATGCGCCCCGCCCCACCGGTGCCGGGCCGGACCTCCACGCCCTCGACCGTCCGACCTGCGTGCATGGCCTCGATCACGGGCACCGACGAAGCGCCGGTCAAAAGCCCTTCCCAGACGCCCTCGGCAATCCGGCCTTGCTCCAGCTTCAGCCCCAAGGTCATGGCCTTCCCTTACAATTCCGCCCGCGGACGACGGCTGACCACCAGATCGCGGATCACGATCCGGGACATGCCTGCGTCGTTCAGGATCAGGTCTACCCAGGCCCGCTCGATCCGTTTGTCGTTCAACCCGGCATAGGCGAGGTCGAACTCCGCCACCTTGTCGCGACCCTGCTCCGGCAGGTTGCTGACCGGCTGCGCCAGGTTCGGCCCGTGCTTGATGTTCAGCCGCGCAAAGGCCCGAATGGGGCGGTCACAGTCGATCACCAGCTCGGCCCGCACCAGATGCCGTGCCTTCAGCCCCTCGACCGCCGTCTCGGGCAGGT
The DNA here is from genome assembly GCA_017303485.1 of Rhodobacterales bacterium. Taxonomy (GTDB): domain Bacteria; phylum Pseudomonadota; class Alphaproteobacteria; order Rhodobacterales; family Rhodobacteraceae; genus Tabrizicola. Next base: position 109 of record JAFLCY010000070.1, on the reverse strand, counting down.
TAAGCGCCAGGGACAGGAAGCTGCCCTTGAAGCCGAAGACGTCGATGGCCAACCCATAGGGCGCGCGATCTTCCGGCCTGTCATTGCGCACCTGCCGTACCACCACTTC
>JAFLCY010000069.1 GCA_017303485.1 Rhodobacterales bacterium | reverse complement strand
CGAGATCGCTGCGGGATATGGTCGCAAGAGCTGAGGCTCCCTTGCCATTTGCTCTTTTCAAAAATACTCCCGCCGGAGGCGCCCACGCGGCCAAGAAGGACAGCAGATGACCGAGAAGAACGCCCCAAAAGTCGCCCTAGTGACCGGCGCCTCGCGCGGGCTCGGGGCTGGCATCGCCGAACAACTGGCGCTCCGCGGTTGGCAGGTGGTGGCCGTCGCCCGCACCGTCGGCGGGCTTGAGGATCTGGACGACCGCGTCAAGCGAGCCGGCCTGCCGGGGGCCGGTGCGCTGACGCTGGCACCGATGGACGTGACGAACGACGATGCGATGCGGCACCTCTGCCGACAGGTGCATGAGCGTTGGGGCGGACTTGGCCTCTGGGTCCACGCGGCGATCCATGCGGCCCCGCTGGCCCCTGCCGGACATATCGACCAGAAGGATTGGGAAAAGTCGCTGGCCACCAATACACGGGCGACGGGGATGCTGATCCCGATGGTCGAGCCGCTCTTGCGGGCGCATGACGGCACCGCGCTGTTTCTCGATGATCCACGGGCGGGTCAGCCCTTCTTCGGCTCTTACGGCGCGACCAAGGCGGCACAGATGGCACTTGCCCGCAGCTGGCAGGCCGAGACCGCGAAACATGGGCCACGCGTGGTGATCGCGGAACCGGCGGGCATGGCCACCGCCACCCGCGCCCGGTTCTTCCCGGGCGAGGACCGGACGCGGCTTGCAGATGTACAGGCCGAGGCGGCGCGGATCCTCGACAGCCTGTGATCAGCCCGGCAACGCATTCTCGATGGCCGCCCAAAGGGTCTCCACCGGCTCCACACCGACCGACAGCCGAATGAACCCGTCCGCCACCGCATCGCCCCAGCGCGACCGGCGTTCGGCGGCGGTATGGACGCCGCCGAAGCTGGTGGCCTGTTCGATCAGCGGACAGCGGGCGAGGAAGGTTTCGGCCTCGGCCTCGCCCGCCAGCTCGAAGCCGATCAGGAAACCGCCGTTCACCATCTGGCCCCCGACAGCCTGGTACGACGGGTCGCCGGGAAGTCCGGGATAGCGGACGCCTTTCACCTTCCTATGTGCCGCCAGCCGCCCGGCAATAGTGGCTGCCGAGGCGCACATCCGGGTCAGCCGGACCTCCAGCGTTTCCAGCCCGCGATGGACAAGGTAGGCCTCGAACGGACCGGGCACCGATCCCGACTGCCGCCGCCATTCCCGGATCCGCGCCATCAGGTTCGCGTCCCGCCCCGCGACATGGCCGAACAGCGCGTCGGAATGGCCCGCCGGGGCCTTGGTGTCGGCGGCAACCACCAGATCGGCCCCAAGGTCGAGCGGGCGTTGCAGGAGCGGAGTCATCGTCGTGTTGTCGGCGATGAGGAGCGCCCCGGCGGCACGCGCCTTCCTTGCAAGCGTCACGATGTCGACCACGTCTAGACCGGGGTTCGACGGCGTTTCGATGTAGATCACCTGGAAGCCGGTGAAATCGGCCGTCTCCATCTCCCGGGTCGGAAGCTGGATCACCTCGACCCCGTAGACCTGCAACAGGTCGCGGCCCAGCAGCCGGGTCACATAATAGCCATCTGACGGCAGCATGACCTTCGCCCCCGCCTTCAGGCATGAGACCAGCGCCGCCGTGATCGCGGCCATGCCGGAGGGGAAGGAGACCACCTCGGCGTCCTCAAGGATCGCAAGCTGGGCCTCGACAGCGTCCCAGGTCGGCTGGCCGGAGCGACCGTAATAGTAGGCGGCCCCCTGGGCCTCTGGCAGATGGAAGGTGGTCGCGACCGAGATCGGCGGGGTGACAGGCTCACCCAGCGCGAGGCCCGCCTTGCGGTGGTGGAGGAGGCGGGCGATGCGGGCGTCGGTATCTGCGGTCATGGTGGCTCCTGGCGGGAGAAGGGCTGCAAGCAAAGTGAAATCAGTCACTTGCGCGCGTGAATGTCGCGAAGCTTAACCTTGGTCCCGCGCCCGCTTCAAGTCACTCCAGCCGCGCTGGAAAGCCAGGGGCGCGAAGATCGGTGCCGAGCAGGTCTTCCAGCAGCTTCGCGATCATCGGCGACTGCGCCGCGCCCCCAAAGGCCGCCTTGGCCGCGACATAGGTCTGGTTGGTGATCGACGCGAGGTCGAGCGGCACGCCGAATTCCTTGCCAAACCCAAGGGCGAACCCCAGGTCCTTCAGCGCGAGGTCGATGTTGAAGGCAATGTCGTAGCTGCCGTTCAGGATCAGCGCGCCTTCGGTTTCATGCACAAAGCTGTTGCCGGATGATGCCTGGATCGCGTGCCAGGACTGGCCAAGGTCCAGCCCGCCGCGCTTGGCCAGCATCAGCGCCTCGGAGGTGGCTTTCAGGTGGATGAAGGCCAGCATGTTGGTGATGACCTTGATCACCGCGGCCGACCCCAAGGGCCCCATGTGGAAGATGCGGTTGCCGATGACCTGAAGGGCGGGACGATGCAGGTCGAACAGGTCCTGATCGCCACCGACCAGCACGGTGATCTCGCCCCGCGCCGCCAGATGGACGCCCCCTGTCACCGGCGCCTCCAGTAGCCTGACCTGCCCGATGCGGGCAAGGTCCGCCAGCCGCAGCACGTCGTCACGGCCAAGGGTGGAATTCTCGATCCAGGTCGCGCCCGGCTTCAGTCCGGTCATCAGCTCGGCCAGCACGGCCTCGGAGACGGCGGGGTTCGGCAGGCAGGTGAAGACATGGTCCACCATTCCGGCAAGCGCCGATACCGAGGGGGCGACAGTGGCCCCTAGCGCCACATGGCGTTCTGCCAGTGCGGGGTTGCGGTCATAGACGGTGACGCGGTGCCCGGCTTGCAAGAGACTTGCCGCCAGATGGCCGCCAAGGTTGCCGAGACCGATGTAGCCGTAGTGCATTCTACCCCTCTTTTCAGCGCCTTGGCTGATCTACTTGAAGTAGATGTTGTACCGTTTGCGGATCATGGCGTCGATCTCCGGATCGATCCGGCTGCCTGCCTTGGCCAGAATCGCATTCTTCCGCGCGATGGCTGTGTCGAGGAGTAACGGTTTTCCAGCCTCGTTCCATTCCTTCGGCGACATCCGGTTGCCGACATTGGGATAGATGTACTCGGTCTGCATCAGCTTCAGCGTCTGGTCTGAGCCGAGGTAGTGGCCCGGGCCGCCAAGGCAGACCTGTTTCATCGCGTCAAGCGAGGTGCTGTCCGGCGTGACGTCGATACCGCGCACCAGCCGCATGGTTTGACCAAGCAGGTCATCGCCAAGGACCAGCGATTCCAGGCAGAAGCCGAGCAGCGAGGCATGCATCCCCACCGCCTCGTAGCACATATTCAGGCCCGCAAGACCGGCCAGCGCGTTGGTGATGCCCTGTTCCCAGCCGGCCTGCATGTCGGGCAGTTTGGAGTCGCTGATGCCTGAGGCTGCACCGCCCGGGAGATCGTAGAAGCGGTGCATCTGGGCGCAGCCCGCCGTGAGAAGCGCCTGTTCGGCACTGCCGCCGGACATGGCGCCTGTTCTCAGATCGGAAACAAATGGCCAGGTGCCAAAGATCGCCGGCGCGCCGGGCTTGATCGCGTTGACATAGACCACGCCCGCCAGGCATTCGGCGACGGCCTGCACGATGGTCAGCGCGATCGGCGCGGGGGCGGTGGCCCCGGCCTGACCGGCAGAAAGGAGCAGCATCGGCATCCCGCGCCGGATGCAATCCTCCATCGTGATGCAGGATTCCTCGGCGAATTTCATCGGCGGGACGACGAAGCAGTTGGAGTTCGAGACGAAGGGGCGTTCCAGCCATTTCTCCTCTCCACCCGCGACGGTGTAGAGCATGTCGAAGCAATCGGCGACATGGGAGGGATCGGAGAACGAAGTGCCGACGTGCTTCGCGGTCCCCGCGAGGCTGCCGTAGAGCGTGTTGAGGTCCATCTCCTTGTTGTCGGTAACGTCGCGGCAGACCATCGTGCGCTGGTAGAAGTGGATGTTGTCGAGGTTGTCGACCAGCCGCGCTGCATCATAAAGGTCCTGCGCGGTGGATTCCCGATAGTCGAGCGTGACCGGGTCGACGATATGCACGGCGGCCCCGGCCGTGCCATAATGGACATTGGTTCCAGTAAGATGCAGGTCGTGCTTCGGATCGCGGGCGTGCAGCGTGATGTTGCGCGCGGCGATGGCCAGCATGTCCTCGACCAGCGCGCGGGGGAAACGGATGCGGCCGTCATCACCCTGGATCGCGCCCGCCTCGGTCAGCAGCTTCACGCCTGAGGGCGGGGCTTGCGAAAGACCGATTTCTTCCAGCGCGTCGAGGGCGGCGGCATGGATCTGCTGGACGTTCGCATCGGTCAATGGCCGGTATTGGCCGCCCGGCAGGCCGGGGCGGACGGGTTTCACGTCATCGGCCAAGGGAGCGGCGCGCAGTGCGACCCGGGCCTGTCGGCCACCGGCGCGGCGGGCGCGGGCGGGTTCGCAGGTCTCGCCGGTGGTGTCGAGAATGTCGGTCATTGGGCTGATCCCTTGAGGAGGAGGGCGTCGATGTCGTCGCCATTGGCGGTGGCCATGAGCGGGGCGAAGCTGCCCCGATCCAGCATGGCGCTGGTGGCGTCGCGGATCGCGGCATGGGTGAGGCGGGCGATCTGGCTGCCGGTGGAAATGCGGCGGACGCCCATTGTCGCCAGTTCGGCAACGGTAAGCTGCTTGAGTGGCCCGGCGGCGAGGGCGTTGACCGGCTTCGTGACCGATGCCAAGACTTGGGCCAGTTCGGCCTTGCCGGGCGGCACGGGGAGGTAGAGCAGGTCCGCGCCTGCCGCCTCGTAGGCTTGCAGGCGACGGATGCCCTCGGTCAGGTCGTAGGCCCCGTTCATCACCCCATCAGCGCGGGCGCAAAAGATGAAGGGGCGCTTCAGGGCCCGGGCGGCAGCGACCCCGGCCTTGATGCGTTCCACCGCCAGATCGAAAGCATAGGCCGGGTTTCCGGGCACCATCTGCGTGTCTTCGACCGAGATGCCGGACAGGCCCACTTCACCCGACAACCGCACGGTTTCGGCTACCTCCTCGGGGCTGTCGCCAAAGCCGTTCTCGAAATCGCCGGAAACGGGAAGCGGTGTCGCGGCGATCAGAGCTTGCGCATGGGCCAGCGCCTCGTCCCGCGTCACGCCGCCAAGGTCGGAGCGACCGAGGGTGAAGGCATGGGCGGCGGAACTGGTGGCCAGCGCCTTGGCACCGAGGGCGGCCATCATCTTGGCGCTACCGATGTCCCAAGGGTTGGGGATGACGAAGCAGCCCTGCTGGTGCAGGTCGTGGAAGGCCTGATGACGCTGGGCAAGGCTCATGCGCGTGTCCTTTCCGACTTCGGATCATACATCGGTTGCAGGCTGGCAACCGCGGCGTGGCGCTGGCCTGCAACCTCGATCTCGTAGGTCGAGGACAGCACATCGTCGTCCGACTGGCCCTTGGCGGGGACGTAGCCCATGCCGATGGCACCGCCGAGGAAATGACCATAGTTTCCGCTGGTCACTGGCCCGACAATTTTCCCATCGCGGACAATGGCTTCATTGTGGAAGAGCAGCGGCTCCGGGTCCTTGAGGCGGAACTGGAGGAGCCTGCGATCAAGGCCAGACTCTTCCCTGCGCAGCACCGCATCGCGGCCGATGAAGGCCGGTTTCTTGCGGCTGACGGTGAAGCCGAGGCCCGCCTCCAGCACATGATCCTCATCAGTGATGTCGTGGCCCCAGTGGCGATAGGCCTTCTCGATCCGGCAGGAGTCGAGGGTGTGCAGGCCGCAGAGTTTCAGGTCCGGCGCGGCCTCCATGATCGCCTCGAAGACATGGGCGGTCTGGTCGGCGCTGACGTAAAGCTCCCAGCCCAGCTCGCCGACATAGGTGACGCGATGGGCGCGGGCTAGGCCCATGCCGATCTCGATTTCCTTCGCCTGACCAAAGGGATGGGCGGCGTTGCTGAAGTCGTTGGGCGAGACTTTGGCGAGGATGTCGCGGGACTGTGGACCCATCAGGCAGAGGACCGATTCAGCGGCGGTGACATCGGTGATGACAGCAAAGTCATCGCCCAGATTGGCCCGCATCCAGGCGAGGTTGCGTTGCAGAGTCGCACCAGGAACGACGGCGAGGAAGGCGGTCTCGGAGAGACGGGTTACGGTAAGGTCGGCCTCTATCCCCCCGCGATCATTAAGGAACATCGTGTATACGATCCGGCCTGGCGCCACATCCATCTGGGCCGAGGAGATGCGGTTCAGGAAGGCGCAGGCGTCGCGGCCCTCGATCCTGATCTTGCCGAAGCTGGTCATGTCGAACAGGCCCGCCGCCTCACGGACGGCCATATGCTCGGCGCGCTGGTTGTCGAACCAGTTCTGCCGCTTCCAGCTATAGCGGTATTCGCGCTCCTGCCCCTCGTTCGCAAACCAGTTGGCGCGCTCCCAACCCGCAACCTCACCGAAGACCGCGCCGCGCGACTTCAGATGCTCATGGATCGGCGAGCGGCGGACGCCCCGCGAGGTGACGACCTGCCGGTAGGGGAAATGGTCGGCGTAGAGGAGGCCGAGCGTTTCCGAGACCCGTTCCTTCAGATAGGTGCGGTTCTTCTGGAACGGCTGGGCGCGGCGGATATCCACCTCCCAAAGGTCAAAGGGCGGCTCGCCTTCGGTGATCCAATGGGCGAGCGCCTGCCCCGCGCCGCCGGAGGAGACGATGCCGATGGAGTTGTAGCCGGCGGCGATCCAGTAGCCTTTCACCTCCGGCGCTTCGCCCAGATAGTAGCGGTCGTCGGGGGTAAAGCTTTCCGGGCCGTTGAAGAAGGTGTGGATACCCGCGGTCTGGAACAGCGGCAGGCGGTTCATCGCATGTTCGAGGATGGGCATGAAATGGTCCCAGTCCTCGGGCAGGGTGTCGAATTCGAAATCCTTGCGGATTCCGTCCATGCCCCAGGGTTTCGCCTTCGGCTCGAAGGCGCCAAGCATCATTTTCCCGGCGTCCTGCTTGTAGTAAGCGCATTCGTCGGGGACGCGGAGGACGGGGAGGTTGAGGTCGATCCCGGCGACGGGTTCGGTGATCAGGTAGAAATGCTCACAGGCATGCAGCGGCAGCGTAACGCCGTTTTGCAGCGCCAGATCCCTGCCCCACATGCCACCGCAGTTGACGATCACATCGGCCGCGATATGGCCGGGGCCTTCGGCGGTCTCGTAGTCGACGCCAGTGACGCGGCCCCCGGCGGTGGTGACCTTGGTGACCAGCGTGTTCTCGAAAATCTTCGCGCCCCGCATCCGCGCGCCTTTGGCAAGGGCCATCGCGATGTTGGCGGGGTCACACTGCCCATCGAGCGGCAGGGCGACGGCTCCGACGACGCCGTCGATGTTCAGGTGCGGGTATTTGCCCTTAGCCTCTTGCGGGCTGATCTCATGCACCTCCACATCGAAGATCCGGGCAACGGTGGCCTGCCGCAGCAGTTCCTCGTGGCGTTCCCTGGTCAGCGCGACCGAGATCGAGCCGACCTGCTTCATCCCGGTGGCGACGCCGGTCTCGGCCTCCAGCCCGCGGTATAGGTCGGCGGAATACTTCGCCAGCCGCGTCATGTTGGCGCTGCCCCGAAGCTGGCCGATCAGCCCCGCCGCATGCCAGGTGGTGCCCGAGGTCAGCTTGCGCCGCTCCAGCAGTACCACGTCGCTCCAGCCCGCCTTGGCGAGGTGATAGGCCACCGAACAGCCCGAGACCCCGCCCCCGATCACCACCGCCCGCGCCCTGGTTGGAATCTCAGCCACCACTCAGCCTCATTTTCTGTCTATAAGTATCCCGGGGTCCGGGGCAGCGCCCCGGCGGGTTGTCACGCGCGGATGCGCTCGTTCTTCGCATCCCAGGCCGGGCCGTCCGGCAGGACGGTGGCCTTGTGGCGCTCACCGAAGATTTCCACCTCGATTTCCGTCCCCGCCACCGCCAGATCGGTGCGCAGCATGCCGAGCGCCAGCGACCCGCCGACCCGGTAGCCCCAGGCGCCCGAGGTGGTCTCGCCCACCACCTGCCCACCATGCCATAGGGTTGACATGTAGGGCGCGTCGGCCTCGCCAGCGTCCACCTTGAGAGAGACGAAGCGCTTCTTCATCCCGCGCTGCTTCTCCGCCGCAAGGGCCGCCTTGCCGGGGAAGTCGTGCGACCAGTCGATGAACCGCTCCAACCCGCCTTCGAGCAAGGAATAGTCGGTCGAAAGGTCACCCTTCCAGGCGCGGTAGCCTTTTTCGATGCGCAGGCTGTTCAGGGCCTTCATGCCGAAGGGTTTCGCGCCTCCGGCCAAAAGCGTGTCGTAGATGTGGACCGCGTCGGCCCGGTCGCAGTGGATTTCCCAGCCAAGCTCTCCCGCGAAGGAGACGCGGAGCAGCGCCACATCCTTTCCGGCCACCTTGGCGAAGTACTGGACGGAGAGCCAGGGCAGCGTCAGGTCGCCCTCGGTGATCGGGGCCAAAAGGTCGCGGGCCTTGGGGCCGGTGACGATGAAGCAGTGGATCTGGTCCGTCCAGTCCTCCAGCGTCACGCCTTCGGGCAAGCCCTTGCGCAGGATGTCGGCATCGTGGCTTTGCGCGACGGCGGCAGTGATCACACCCACATCCTCGTCCGAGAACGGCAGGCAGGTCATCTCCGTCACGATCCGCCCGCGCTCGTCAGCGAAGTACAGAAGGCCCGTGCGCCCCGGCTGCGGCAGTTTCGACGCGGTAAGCGAGGCCAGATGCGCCCGCGCGCCGGGGCCGGTCAGACGCAGACGCGTAAAGCCGGGGAGGTCCAGCACCCCTACCCCGTCGCGCACCGCCTCGCATTCGGCCTTGATCCGGGCCTCCCAAGGGCCGGCACGGCCCCAGGTCTGGGTGGCTTCCCAGGAGGTGTCATCCCCGGGTGCCGCGAACCAATCCGCCCGTTCCCAGCCGTTATAGGCCCCCATCTGGCCACCAAGGGCCTTCACCTTGTCATGCACCGGAGACAAACGCCGGTCGGGCGCGGCGGGCCAGCGGGCCATCGGGAAATGCATCCCGTATTCGTGGCCGTAGACTTCCTTGCCCTTCTCGACAAGGTAATCATGATCCTCCCAGCCGGTGAAGCGCCGGGGGTCGCAGGACCACATGTCCCATTCGGTGCCGCCCTCGGTCACCCATTCCGCCAGCACCTTGCCCGCCCCGCCCGCCTGGCAGATGCCGAAGGTGAAGACGCAGGCCTCAAAGGCGTTCGGCACGCCGGGCATCGGGCCGATCAGCGGGTTGCCGTCGGGGGTATAGGGGATCGGGCCGTTGATGACCTTGGTCAGCGCGGCCTTCTGCAGCAGGGGCACGCGGGCCATGGCATCGTTGATGTGCCATTCCAGCCGCTCAAGGTCGTCGGGGAACAGCTGGAAGCTGAAATCCTCGGGGAACGGATCGTCCGGCGTCGCCCAATGCGCGCGGCAGGGGTTTTCATAAGGCCCGAGGTTGAAGCCCATCTTTTCCTGCCGAAGGTAATAGGAGCTATCCACATCGCGGAGGAGCGGCAGCTTGTGGCCCTCGGCTTTCGACCAGGCCTCCAGCTCCGGGATGGTATCGAACAGCATGTATTGGTGGCTCATCACCATCATCGGCACCCGGCGGCCGAACATCGCGCCGACATGGGCCGCGTAGTAGCCGCCTGCGTTCACCACATATTCGGCACGGACTTCACCCTTCGGAGTGCTCAAAATCCATTCGCTGCCCGTCCAGCGCGCCGCCGTCACCGGGCAGAACCGTTCGATCCGCGCGCCAATCTGGCGGGCGCCCGCCGCCAAAGCCTGAGTCAACTGGGCGGGGTCGATGTCGCCATCGTAAGGATCGTAAAGCGCGCCGGTCAGGTCGTGGGTCTCAAGGAACGGGTATTTCGACCTGATGTCGTCGGGGCCAAGAATGGTGAGGTCCATGCCCTGATAGCGGCCCATGCCGACAACCCGCTTGAACTCCTGCAGCCGCTCCTTTGAATGCCCCAGCCGGACCGATCCGGTGACATGGTAGTTCATCGGGTAATTCACCGCCTCGCCCAGCCCCCGGTAGAGGCTGGCCGAATAGCGCTGCATGTTCATGATCGACCAGGAGGCGGAGAAGGTCGGCACATTCCCCGCCGCATGCCAGGTGGACCCTGCGGTCAGCTCGTTCTTTTCAAGGAGAAGACAGTCAGTCCAGCCCGCCTTGGCCAGATGGTAAAGCGCCGAGGCGCCCACGGCCCCGCCCCCGATGATCACCACCCGCGCCGACGCAAATTCTGCCATGATCCGCTCCCTGACCCTGCCCCACTATCCCGCGCCACGCGCCCGCTTTCAATTCGGCCTCGACCGGGGTATTGATCGGATAACCCGATCAGGTGAGCGATGCAGATCGACCTTCTCGACACCTTCCTCGACCTTGCCGAAACCCGCAGCTTCCACCGCACGGCAGAGCGGCTGCGGATCACGCAATCCACCGTTTCGGCCCGCGTCACGGCGCTGGAGCAAGCGGTGGGTTCGCGCCTCTTCGACCGCTCCCGCGCCGGAACGGACCTGACGCCCGAGGGCAAGCGGTTCGAACCGCACGCCCGCGCGCTGAGGCATGAGTGGAACGAGGCCCGGCGGCGCATCAAGATCCCGCAAGGGGCGCAGCAGCTTTTGCGGCTTGGCATCCAGAACGACCTAGCGGCGGTCTATCTGGGCGACTGGGTGGCCGAGTTCCGCCGGACCCTGCCGGAAACCGCCTTCTACATCGAGCCGGACTATTCCAACCAGATGTGTGCAGACCTTCTCACCGGCATCCTGGATTTTGCGGTGATGTTCTCGCCGAAGCCCCACCCAGACCTGCATTTCGATTCTGTGGGCGACGTCACTTACCGGATGATCTCCACCGAGACGCCGCGGCTTGCCGAAGTCTCGCCCGCCCGCTTTGTCTTCGCGCATTTTTCGCCGGCCTTCGAGGAGATCCATCGCCAGCTGACGCCGGAACTGACGACGGCGGCGGTCTCGGTCGGGCAATCGGGGTCGGTCGTCTCGCTGCTTACCGCGATGGGCGGATCGGGGTACGTGCTGGAAAAGACCGCCGCCGATCTGGTCGCCGGGGGCCGCTTCATGGCTGTCGAGGATGCCCCCGACCTGCGCCAGCCGGTCTTTGCGGCGATCCATATCCGGCACCGGACGCTGCCCTTGCACCGCAAGCTGACCCAGCTGGTGGCGCGGCATTTCGGGTAGGGGCGCGTGGGAAAGGTCAGTATTCCGTCGCGCCCTTCCCGGCCATGATCTTTGCACGCCCCTTTTCGATCCGGCTGATCCGCGTCGCGGATGTCTTCGCGTCGTTCAGATGCAGCGCCCAGCTTTTCCGGCGGCCGGGGGTGAGGGCGGCAAAGGCCTCGGCAAGCTCGGGGTCGCTGTCCAGCGCCTCGATCAGTTCGGGGGGCAGGTCGACCTCCACGGTTTCCTTCGGCGGCTGAAGGCCCTGATCGGCATAGCCCATCGCCTCGGCCAGATAGGCCCGGATCGCGGGTTCCAGACGCGCGGGCGCATCGTTGTCGGTGAAGCGGATGCAGTCGGGTTGCCGGGTATTCGGACCCTGGCGTTCCAGAAGGCCATCGGGGTCCTTCAACAGGGCGGCGTTCATGAAAGTCAGGCGGAAATCGCCGCGGAATGCGCCCATCAGGCAGATGTTCCGGCCCGCATGCATATAGCAGGGATGCCCCCATTTCGCGGTTTCGGTCAGGCCGGCCTCGCGGGCAATCCGGCGGAGGGTGAGGAGCCCCTGCAACCACAGGCGGGTGGAGCAGTCCGCCGTGCCGAACCGGTCGCAACGGCCGCAGCCCTTGGCGAAATAGACCTCGGGGTCGGTGATCATCGCGCGGTCCGGCATCGGGATCTCCTCGGTGGCGGGCCAGTGTGGGACGGCGGGGCAGATGGCACAAGGGCGGATATGGCGGTGCAGACCCTGCCGTCGCCCGACCGGATGGCGAAGCGGTTGCGCGTTAACCTTTCCGGTGAACAGGCAACAACCCGGCCCAATTCCCGGGATCGTTCGGCATCCGGCCCCTTTCCACTTTGCCGCCATGTTCTTTCCCGGAAATTCCACAGATTGGTCATCCGAAATACAACCTATGAGGTAGTATCGTACTTAACGAAGCCATCTTCGGGAGATTGACATGAACGCTTCAAGAAACATGCTGACATGGTGCATTCGGGTCGTTCTGCGCGAGGACCCGGCACTGCGGCGGATCAGCAGCCTCAAGGCCTATCGCAATGACGCGGCTAAATCCCGCATTCCGGTCTTCTTCGCACACAAGACCTCGGCGACCTGAGACAAAGCGGTCGGCCTGTCCGGTCGCCGACTCGCGCGGCCAGCAAGAGGTTCGCCGGTCCTTTGGCAGAGGACAATGCCCAGGATCGGCCTAGAGAATTCGCGGGTTCTTGCCCGCCTCGCGCCAGATCGGGTTGGACCAGGCCCGCTTTCCGGCGCCGTCGATCACCGCGACGCGGACCCAGGGGCTGCCAAGCAGCCGGTCGAGCGGAACCTCGCAGCGCGTCATCGAATGGCCATGGACACCCTTGGCACCCGTTCCCCAACCCATGGCCACCACGGACACCGCGGCAGAGCATTCGACCACCACCTTGTTGCCGTCGAGATGCACGTCATGGATCTGCGGACCCTGCGAGGAATAGAAATCTCCCCGTTTCAACGCGGCAAGCAGCGCCTCGGGCGTGTTCTCGGTGGCTTTCACCATCACCCAACCGCCAAAATGATCGGGCTCGGAGAAATGCGCGTCATCGGTGGCAATCAGCGAAAGCCTGCGACCCTCGGTCAGAAGAAGGTCGGCGATCCCTGCCCCGTCGGGCCGGTCGCAGCCGGTGGCGCAGCCGTGGTTGTAGATCTCGACCGCATGGGCAGCCTCGATGGAACGGGCGTCGGCAAGCGTCAGTCCTGACCACTGAGGGTGCGCCACGGCGACGAAGGCCCCGGCGGCAACGGCGCGGGCAGCGATGGCCGGGCCGGTTTCCTGCCCCGGTTCGGCGACGAAGCTCGTTGTCGTGGGTGGCGCGAAATCATCGGGCAGCCCCACGGCCAGGATGTGCCAAAGCTCGCCGTTCGACTGCGCGCCGGAATGCAGTTCTGCCCCGATCAGAGTGGTGAATCCTTCCGTCCGGAACGGGCGCGTGTCCACCATCGGATAGCCGTAGATCCCGATGAAATGGTCGGTCAGGGCAAGGAAATCATAGCCCTCGGCCCGGTAGCGCCGGCAAACTTCCTCTGGCGACAGGACCCCGTCCGACCGGGTGGAATGGGTGTGGAGGTTGCCGCGCCAGAAACGGCCGGGAGCGGTGAAGGCAGTGGGGCGCATGCGGAAAAGTCCTATGTCGGGCGAAGTTGCAGTCGGGCGGGTGCAGAGTCGTGCCCCGGCTTTCGGCGGAACCTTGCCCGGCGGCGGCGGGCTCGGCAAGTGCCTGTCGTTGCGTGGCGGGATGCGTGCTATCACCTTGCAATGTGAAGTTGTGTAGGGTCGTGTGATGAAAATGGGTCGCGTCAATCCGGCTTTGGGTCCGGCTGAGGTCCAGGCTGACGGGGAGCGCGACATCGTTCTGTGGATGGCGCAAAGGTCCGAAGCGGTGGCCGCCTTCATGAAGGCGCTCAGCCACGAAGGGCGGCTGATGATCCTCTGTCATCTGGCAAGCGGCGAAAGATCGGTGACCGAGCTTGAGGGCCTTTTGGGCCAGCGGCAGGCGGCGGTCAGCCAGCAGCTTGCGCGGCTGCGGCTGGAGGGGCTGGTCGCAACCCGGCGCGAGGGCAAGGCGATCTACTATTCGGTCGAGGATGCCCGCGTTCTGGCTCTGATCCGCGCGTTGCCGGACCTTCTGGCCGACAGGATCGCTAGCCCCGCCCGATGAAGGGCATGTCGCGGGCCATGATGGTCACGAAGGGGGTATTCACTTCAAGCGGCAGGCTGGCCATGTGCAGCACCATGCGCGCGACGTGATCCACGTCCATCACGGGCTCCGCGCGGATTTCGCCATTGGCCTGCGGGACGCCTTCGGTAAACCGGGCGGCCATGTCGGTAAGCGCGTTGCCGATATCGATCTGCGCGCAGGCGATGTCGTAGGCGCGACCGTCAAGGCCGAGGGTGCGCGTCAACCCGGTGACGGCGTGTTTCGACATCGTGTAGGGCACGGAACCGGGACGGGGCACATGCGCCGAGATCGAGCCGTTGTTGATGATGCGTCCGCCGCGCGGGGTCTGGCGGCGCATCAGGCCGAACGCCGCGCGGGCGCAAAGGAACATGCCGGTGATGTTGGTTCGGCTGACCTCCAGCCACTTGTCGACCGGGATTTCGTCGATCGGCGCGGCCGGGGCGGAAATGCCCGCGTTATTGAACAGGACATCAAGGCGGGGAAGCTGGGCGAAGGCGGCCTCGACCTCGGCCGGATCGCCGACATCGGCGGTCAGGATGCGGGCGGCGCGACCCGCTGCGGTCTCCTCCAGCGCGGCACGGCGGCGGCCAAGGAGCGTGACCTCCCAACCCGCGGCCAGAAAGGCGCGGGCGGTGGCGCGGCCAATGCCTGCCCCCGCGCCGGTGATCAGGATCGAGCGTGTCATTCCGGCACCTTCAGGTAATGGTACTTCATCAGCCACAGAGCAGCCCTGCCGACGACGGCAACGGGCAGGCGGGTGGCGGCGGCGATCTCGGCCTCGGTTGCCCCGGCAGGCCCCGCCGCGCTGTAGGCAGCCAGGATCGCCTCGATCCGGCCGGCATCTTCCAAGAGACGGCGGCGGGCGGCGTAGTTGCGCAAAGTCAGCGCCTCGCGCGGGGTCACCCCGGCGGCTGCGGTGGCACAGAGGCGGCGGTCCGGGGCGGCGAAGGACGACGGGTAGGCCGCGAACATCTGCTCTACCGCCGGACCGACCGGGATGGTTCCCTGATCGCGCGGGGTGAGGGCCGGGCCGCCAATTTTCCGGGCATGGGCCAGCATCGCCGCCTGTTCGCCCCAGAGCGCCTGCATCTGCGGGATGACCGCCGACCAGTCGTACAACCGCTGCGCCCGCTCTTTCGCCCGTTCGCCCATCCGGGCCCGCAGGTCGGGGTCGCGGGCCAGGACCAGCAGCGCCCGGGCCATCGCCCCGACGTCCAGCGGGGTCATCGCCGACATCTGGCTGAGATATTGCAGGTAGCTGTCGGTCCCGCCCAGATAGCGCAGGCTGGCGTAGGCCGAGAGCCCGGCTCGCGGCAGCTCGGTCGGGACGCGGAAACCCACCTCGGGCGTCACGGTGTCCTTCATCCCGTCCCAGTCCGAGACAATCACCGGCAGGCCCGCCGCCATCGCCTCGACCGGCGCAAGGCCGAAGGTTTCCTGCAGGTTGTCGACCGGAAAGACGAAGACATCGCCGCCCGAAAGCGTGGCCTTGCGTTCAGCCGCATCGGCGCCGTCCAGCACCTGATAGCCGCAGGAGGGCATCAGCCTTGCGGCAGCGGTGGCAAAGGTCTCCGTCCAATGGGGTTCTGAGAACTGCCCGCAAAGGACGAGATGCAGCTTGCCGCCGCCCTCTGCCCGCCAGTCGGTCGCGGCCTGCTCCATGGCCAGGAACAGGGGCAGCGGATCGAACTTCTCATCCGCGGTCAGCCGCGCGATGGAGACGGCGACCAGATCGCCGGGTGCAGCACCGATCCGGTCGCGCAGGGCATGACCAAGGGCCGGATCGGGCTGGAGGGCGGTGCAATCCACCCCGAGGGGGATCACCGGCAACAGCGGGCGGCCCGGCAGCATCGCGCCGGGGAACCGGGTGGTGAGATGCGCCTCGGCCAGTTCCATCAGGCGTCGCACCGAGGCCTGCACGGCGCGGGAGGTGCAGATCACCGCGTCCCATGGCATCTGCGGGGCCGAGCGCAGGTCGAACAGCGTCTGCATCACGTTGCGCGTCGCGGTCGTGTGGGTGACCCCGCAAAGCGCCCAGGCTGCGGCCCCGTGCTGGGCACGGCGCCAGCATTCCGTCGCGGCGATCGGGGCGGGGTAATGCTCGACCGGAGCCAGCGCGCGGGGGGCATCAAGGCGGACCGACCGCAGCGGTTGCGTCACCCCGGCGGCGCGCGCCAGACCGGCAAAAGCCTCATGATCGGACTGGGAATGGGCGAGCGACACGAACTCTTCGACATCGCCATGCGAGAAGAAGCCGCGCAGGAAGCTTTCGCCGGCGACACGGCGGCCGTTGATGCCCTTTTTCGAAGGGTCGTAGCCATCGGCGGCAAACCAGATCGCGGCATTGGTCGCGGGCATCAGCGGCATTCCATCCAGAGCCAGGGGGTCGGCGTCGCGCGCCATTCCCACAGAAGAAGCAGGCGGTCGAGGTCCGACAACTGATCGGCCCAGGCGGGCAGCAGGTCGGGGCGCAGGGCGCGGTCGATCCGGGTGATCCGGTGCGTATCGGCGAAGCGGTCGGTGAGAAGTACCACCAGCCCAGGCTGCATCCCCTCATGCACCTCGACCAAAAGGTCGGCGCGGGCGAGCCCCGGGGCAAGGGCGGGATCGAGAAGCGCACCCTCGGCCCCCTCGATATCGCAGAGGATGAAGGTCGGCGCCGCCTCGCATATCGCGAAATCGGCATGGGCGACCGCGCCGCCGATCCTGACCCTGTCCTCTACCCCATTGGCCCGGGCCAGCGCGGCGCAGAGGTCGCGCGCCACCGGATCGCTGTCGCGGGCGTGGACGATGCTGCCCGGCATCTCGCGCGCCAGTCCCACGGCGTAGTAGCCTTCAGCGCAGCCGATATCGAGGATCTGCGGCCAGCCGCGCGCGATGACCTGTTCGATGACCGGGTGCAATGAGGCCTCATAGACCCCGAGGAGCCTTGGCGCCTGCCCGCCCTCGGCGGCGGCACCGGCATAGTCCATTCCGGCAAACGGTCCATGTGTGACTTTCGTGTATCCCTTTGCCACCAGCGTGTTGGCCAGCACGGTCGCGCGCCACTTCGCAAGCTGGCGCAATTGCGCCTCCAGCCGCTCAGGGCCGGCTGGTCCGGCACCGATGCGGGCGAGGCTGGCGTCGACCGCGCGGGTCAGGGCAGTGGGCGGCTGGCTCATGCCCCATGGGTAAGGGCTGGGCCTTGCGCCGTAAAGCCGGATCAGGCGGCCCGGGCCAGAAGGACGCGGCGGAGGAACACCAGAAGGAAGATCGCGGTCAGGATCAGGATGATCGTCGGACCGGGCGCAGAGTCGAGATGGAAGCTCGCCCAGATGCCCGACAGCATGGCGAAAAGGCAAACCAGCGTCGCAGTGACCAGCATGGAACCGAAGCTGCGGGTGACAAGGAAGGCGATGGCCCCCGGCGCGATCAAGAGGCCGATCGCGAGGATCAGCCCGACAGAGGACAGCGTGGCGACGATGGTCAGGGCAAGGATGGCAAGCAGGCCGTAGTGCAGGACATTGGTCCGCAAGCCCGAGACCTGCGCCTGCGCCGGGTCGAAGGCGTGCAGCATCAGGTCGCGCCATTTCAGCACAAGGACCAGCGTGACGGGTACAGCGATGGCGGCAGAGGTGATCAGGTCGCCCTGCCCCACCCCCAGCATGTTGCCAAAGAGGATGTGGTCAAGGTGGATGTCGGTCGGGAAGGCGGTGATCAGCACGACGCCAAGCGCGAACATCGCCGAGAAGACCACCCCCATCACGGTGTCGCGCTTGATCCGGCTGTTGTCGGCGAGATAGCCGGTCAGGAGCGCCGAGCCGAGACCCGCGACGAAGGCCCCGACCAGAAGCGGCCAGCCCGCCATATAGGCCAGCACGATGCCCGGCAGGACCGCGTGGCTGACCGCATCGCCCATCAGCGCCCAGCCCTTCAGGACCAGGAAGCAGGAAAGCAGCGCGCAAGGAGGGGCCACGATCAGCGCGATCAGGAAGGCGTTCTGCATGAAGGGGAACTGGAAAGGTTGCAGCAGCGCCTCGATCATGGCTGACCCTCCGCAGTCCGGGCCCGGCGCTTCGCGGCAAGAAGCCCGTGTTTCGGGGCGAAGACGAAGGCGATTGCGAAGAGCGCGGTCTGCAAAAGGACGATCACGCCGCCGGTGGCACCATCAAGGAAGTAGCTGAGATAGGCGCCGAAGAAGGCCGTTCCCGCCCCGATGCCAGCCGCCAGGGCCAGAAGGCGCGGGAAGCGGTCGGTCAGAAGGTAGGCGGTAGCGCCGGGCGTGACCACCATGGCGATGACCAGGAAGGCGCCTACGGTCTGCATGGCGGCGACGGTCGAGGCGGAGAGGAGGGTGAAGAAGATCACCTTCAGGATGTCGGGGCGCAGGCCGATGGTGCGGGCATGCGCCTCGTCGAAGAAGGTGACCATCAGGTCTTTCCAGAGGATGAGAAGGACGGCGGCGGAGACACCACCGATGATGACAAGTTGCAGCGTGTCCTCGGGCGAGATGGCGAGGATGTTGCCCATGGTGATGGTCTGGATCGACACCGAGGTCGGGTAGATCGAGATCAGGAACAGGCCGAGACCGAAGAAGGAGGTGAAGATGAGGCCGATCACAGTATCGGTCTTCAGCCCGGTGCGGTTTGTCAGGAACAACATGGCGGCCGCGGCGAGACCGCCGGACAGGAAAGCCCCGAGGGCGAAGGGAAGGCCGAGGATATAGGCCCCGGCTACGCCCGGCACGACGGAATGCGAGAGTGCGTCGCCGATCAGCGACCAGCCTTTCAGCATCAGATAGGCGGAGAGGAACCCGCAGACCCCGCCGACGAGGGCGGAGACCCACATGGCATTGGTCATGTAGCCGTAGGCGAAGGGCTCAAGCATGATCTGCCCCGCGCGGGTCGGAGCGGCTTTCGGATTGAGCGCGAGCCGCGCCAGCCTTTTGTCTCGCCTCGGCGGGCAAAGGGTGCGCAACCGGCTCGGATTTGCCTCCGGCGGGAGTATTTCGGAAAAGAGCAAGGGCGCGTGTCACTTGTCACCCTTCCGGCCATACTGGACGAAGGGGCGTTCGTCGTCGGTCAGGATACTGATCTCGCGGGTGTCGTCGTCTTCGTGCAGGTCGCTGCCGCCAATGGTGAAATGGCGCAGGACGCCGCCGAAGGCGCGTTCCAGGTTCTTGCGGGTGAAGGTGGTCTCGGTCGGCCCGTAGGCCAGCACGGTGCCTTTCACCAGCACGGTCCGGTCGCAGAAATCCGGCACTGAGCCGAGGTTGTGGGTGGAGACCAGCATGACATGCCCCTCGTCGCGCAGGGCGCGCAGAAGGGTGATGATCTGCTCCTCTGTCTTCACATCGACGCCGGTGAAGGGTTCGTCCAGAAGGATGATCCGCCCCTCCTGCGCCAGCGCGCGGGCAAGGAAGACGCGCTTCTTCTGGCCGCCGGAAAGTTCGCCGATCTGACGGTGGCGGAGGTCGGAAAGGCCGACCCGCGCCAGGGCCTGATCCACCTTGGCGCGGTCGGTCGCTGAGGGACGGCGCAGCATCCCCATATGGCCATAGCGGCCCATCATCACCACGTCCTCGACCAGAACCGGGAAGGACCAGTCCACCTCCTCGGCCTGGGGAACGTAAGCCACGAGGTTCCGGCGGAGCGCGTCGCGCACAGGCAGGCCCAGAAGCCGGATCGTACCGCGCGCCACCGGGACAAAGCCCATGATCGCCTTGAACAAGGTGGATTTCCCCGCGCCATTCACGCCAACCAGCGCGGTGATCGTACCCTGCGGGATCTGGAAGCTGGCGTCGGTGAGGGCGGTCAGCCCGTTGCGGTAGGTGACGGTCACGCCTTCGGCAAAGATACCCTCAACGGTCGCGGTGTCGCGCATCATGTCCTCAGTTTGGCGTTTCAGTTCGAGGGGGCCAGCCCCTTGGCGATGGTTTCGGTGGTGACTTTCAGAAGGTCGAGATAGGTCGGCACCGGGCCGTCTGCCTCGGACAGGCTGTCGACATAGAGGATGCCGCCGAAGGCCGCGCCGGTTTCGCGGGCGACCTGTTCTGCGGGTTTCGGGGACACCGTGCTTTCGCAGAAGACCGAAGGGATCGCATGTTCGCGCACCCCGTCGATCACCGCCTGCACCTGACGGGGCGAGCCCTGCTGGTCGGCGTTGATCGGCCAGAGGTATAGCTCGTTCAGGCCAAGGTCGCGGGCAAGGTAGCTGAAGGCGCCCTCGCAGGTGGCAAGCCAGCGGTGGCCTTCCGGCAGCGCGGCGATCTCGGCCTTTAGCGGGTCAAGTGCTGCCGCAAGCTGCGCCTTGTAGGCTTCGGCATTGGCGGCATAGGTCGCGGCATTGGCCGGGTCGGCGGCGGAGAGCGCCGTGGCGATGTTGTCGACATAGACCGCGGCATTCGACAGGCTCATCCAGGCATGCGGATTGGGCTTGCCGTCATAGTCGCCGCCGGTGATCGAGATCGGCTGGATGCCGTCGGTCAGGGTGGCGGAGGGAACCTCGCCCAGATTGGACAGGAACTGTTCGAACCAGCGTTCAAGGCCAAGCCCGTTCCACAGGATCAGGTCGGCATCCGAGGCGGCGACGATGTCCTGCGGGGTGGGCTCGTAGCCATGGATTTCCGCGCCGGGCTTGGTGACCGAGACGACATCCACCCCCTCGCCCGCCACGTTGCGCGCCATGTCGGCGATCACGGTGAAGGTGGTCACGACCTTCAAGCGGTCCTGCGCCTGTGCCGAAAGCGGCAGGGCAAGCAGGCTGGCGAGGAGCAATGTACGTCGGGCAAGCGGCATGAAGCGGATCTCCGGTCGGTGCGAGTAGAATGTAAATGAGAAGCATTTGCAAGTAGACAAGTGGCCGGACATCTGGAGCCTGCAGAATCTCCCGGTGGAACGGGTTCAGGTGTCGCGCCGGACCAGACGCAGCAGGACCGGCGCGAGGACGATCACCACGAGAATCCGCACGATGTGGTGCAACGCGACAAAGGCGACATCGGCGTGGATCGCCAGGGCGATGAGGCCCATTTCGGTCAGTCCCCCCGGCGCCAGAGCCAGGAGGGCCTGGTCAAGCCCCACTCCGGCGCTCGTCTGCATCGCATAGGCCCCGGCCACGGCAAGGCTCAAGGTCAGCACCGTCGCGCCCAGGCTGAGAAGCCCGGCGCGGAACAACATCCGCGTGTCGATGCCGAGGAAGCGGCAGCCGAGGATGGTGCCAAGGATCACCTGCGCCGCATTGATCAGGACAGCGGGC
Source organism: Rhodobacterales bacterium (assembly GCA_017303485.1). GTDB lineage: Bacteria > Pseudomonadota > Alphaproteobacteria > Rhodobacterales > Rhodobacteraceae > Tabrizicola. The sequence continues at coordinate 1,303 of JAFLCY010000069.1, read as the reverse complement.
GGCGCGCTTTCAGTGATACCGGCCATGTGGATCGCGGCGGACAGGATCAGCGGGCCAAGGAAGGCGGGGGCTGGAAGCCGGAGCTTCGGCCCCAGGAACGCGCCTGCGACAGCGCAGGCAATCAGGGCCGCGGCATCGGAAAGCCCCAGCGCCTTGTGCCCCGCCGCGCTGGCGGCCGCGCCCACATCATAGCCGAGGACCAGCCGGAACAGCACCGCCATCAGCCCGATGGTCAGCACGATCCGCAGCGAATGCGCCAGCACGATGGCGGGCACATCCGCCCCTTTCGCCTCGCCCAGTTCGACCATCTCGGACAACCCGCCCGGCATCCCCGCGAAATAGGCGGTGGTCCAGTCCTGCCGCCCGACGAAGCGATACCAGGGCACGACGGCCAGCGCGACGAGGACGAGATAGGCCAGCAGGATCGACAGCGTGACCAGCGCCTCGCCTGCCTGATCGAAGACCTCGGGCGTGAAGCGCGACCCGAGGAGGACACCGATTACTGCCACGATGGCATTGCGAAGGCGCATCGGGCCCAGTACCGGCAGGCCCGCGACCGAGGCGGTCATGGTGACGAACAAAGCGCCAAGCATCCAGGGCAAGGGCAGCGAGAGGGCGTAAAACAGCGATCCGCCCAGGGTTCCCAGGGCAAGTCCGGCAAGGATTCGGGCCAATGGCGGCAAGCGTTCGTCCAAGGTCACGCGGTCCCGGCCATGAGCCTGACAGCGCGACCCAGAGCGGATGGGAGAGGCTGGCGCACCCAGCACGATTCGAACGTGCGACCTTTGCCTTCGGAGGGCAACGCTCTATCCAGCTGAGCTATGGGTGCCTGCGCCCGTCCTTAGCGGAAGGTCGCGGGGGTTTCAATGGCCGAAGCGCATCAGGCGAAAAGCTCGTGCGCCAGTTCCAGCGCCGAAACCAGTGCGTCGACCTCCTCGACCGTATTGTAAAGCCCGAAGGACGCGCGGCAGGAGGCGGTGATGCCGTAATGAGCCATCAGCGGCATGGCACAATGGGTGCCGGCGCGTACGGCGATGCCGCGTTTGTCGAGGATGGTGGAAATGTCATGCGCATGGGCGGCGCCTTGCAGGGTGAACGAGAAGATCGCGCCCTTCCCTGCCGAATTTCCCTGTATGTTCAGCCAGTTGAGCCCGTTCAGCCGGTCGCGGGCATAGTCGCGCAAGACGCGCTCATGCGCCGCCACATTCGCCATGCCAAGCGCCATCAGGTAGTCCAGCGCCACACCAAGGCCGATCTGCTGCACGATGCCGGGAGTTCCGGCCTCGAATTTCATCGGCGGGTC
>JAFLCY010000068.1 GCA_017303485.1 Rhodobacterales bacterium | reverse complement strand
CATCGCGCCTTCACGCCCGAGCATTTCCGCGTCTTCCATCCCGGCGGCAAGCTGGGAGCGCGGCTCTTGAAAGTGCGTGACCTGATGCACAGGGACCCGCCACTGGTCCCGGAAACCCTGGCGATGGGAGAGGTCCTGCTGGAGATCAGCCGGCGCGGCTTCGGTGTGGTGGGCGTGACGGATGCCAATGGCGATCTCGCCGGAATCATCACTGACGGCGACCTGCGTCGGCATCTCGAAGGCCTGATGCTGCACAAGGCGGGCGAGGTGATGACCGCGAACCCGCGCACCATCGGCCCCGAGGCGCTGGCGGGCGAGGCGCTGGCACTGATGAACGACCGCAAGATCACCTGCCTTCTGGTCACCGAGCCGGACAGCCGCGAGGCCATCGGCATCCTGCATGTCCATGACTGCCTGCGCGCGGGTGTTGCGTGACGATGGCCCGCGCCGACCGGCATACGCGCCTTGTGGGCTGGCTGAAGGTCGCCCTGCCGCTGGCGGCGCTGGCGATCCTGTCGACACTGTTCCTCGTCGCCCGCCGGATCGACCCCGAAGCCGCGTTGCCCTATGCCGAGGTGGATGTCGAGGACCTGGCGCGCGAGCCGAGGATGACAGCACCAACCTATGCCGGGCTGACCTCGGACGGAGCGGCGCTGACGCTGACGGCCACCGAGGCGCGCCCCTCCGCCGAGGGCAACCCGTCCAGCGCGGCGGGGCTGGTGCTGGGGCTCGACACGCCGGACGGCGGGCGGACCGAGCTTGTCGCGGAATCGGCTGTGATGGATGATGCGGGCCGCCAGGTCGTGTTGTCGGGCGGCGTGGTGGTCACGACCTCCAGCGGCTATCGGCTGGAGACGGCGGAAGTGGCGGCGAAGCTGGACAGGACCGGGCTGGAAAGCCGGGCTCCGGTGGTGGCGACCGGCCCGATGGGCGATATTCGCGCCGACCGGATGAGCATACGTCAGGACAACCGGACCCCCGGAGCCTATGTTCTGGTTTTCAACGGAGGCGTCCGGCTGGTATACCAGCCCGGCGGCTGAAGGCTGCAGAGGTTCGACGCATGGTATTCAAAGTTCGGTCTTTCGGTCTGGCTCTGGCGGTTCTGCTGGCGACGGCGGCGTCTGCCCAGCAGAAGATCGCCTTCGGCGACCTGAACCAGGACACCAGCCTGCCGGTAGAGGTGCAGGCCGACCAGTTGGCGGTGAACAATGCCGATGGCTCGGCGGTCTTTACCGGCAATGTCGTGGTCACCCAGGGCGAGATGAAGCTGGCCGCGGACGAGGTCAAGGTCAGCTATGGCGCGAACCAGACCGCGATCGAGACGCTGGTCGCCTCGGGCGGGGTCACGGTGACGAACCTCGGCGACGCGGTGGAGGCGCAGGAAGCGCTTTATACCATAGACAGCGGCGTCATCGTGTTGACCGGCGAGGTGCTGCTGACACAAGGCCCATCGGCAATGTCGGGCTCGAAGCTGACGATCAATCTCAAGGACGGCACCGGGGTGATGGAGGGCCGGGTGACGACCACCTTCGTCCCCGGGGGGAACTGATGACCTCCGCGCCGATTCAGGCCCGCCCCGATCTCAGCGTGACGGCCGGCTCGTCCGGGTTGCAGATCCGGTCCTTGCGGAAAAGCTACCGGAAGCGCCCGGTGATCCGCGACGTGTCGATGGAACTGCACCGGGGCGAGGTGGTGGCGCTGCTCGGACCGAACGGATCAGGGAAGACGACCTGCTTCTATTCCATCGCGGGCCTCGTAATGCCCGAGGGCGGACAGGTGCTGATCGACGGCAAGGATGTGACCGCCCTGCCGATGTACCGCCGCGCGCGGCTGGGAATCGGCTACCTGCCGCAGGAAGTCTCGATCTTCCGCGGCCTCTCGGCCGAGGACAATATCCTTGCCGTCTTGGAGATCGTGCAGCCGGACCGGCACAAGCGGCGGGAACGGCTGGAAGAGCTGCTGTCTGAGTTTTCCATCACCCATCTGCGCCGGACCCCGGCGCTGGCCTTGTCGGGGGGGGAGCGGCGGCGGGTGGAGATCGCGCGATGCCTGGCGGCGGACCCGAAATATCTTCTGCTGGACGAGCCCTTCGCCGGGGTGGACCCTATCGCCGTCGGCGAAATCCGCCATCTGGTGCATGACCTGAAAAGCCGGGGCATCGGGGTTCTGATCACCGATCACAACGTCCGCGAGACACTGGAGATCGTCGACCGGGCCTATATCCTGCACGACGGCAAGGTTCTGATGTCCGGCACCACGGACGAGGTTGTGCGGGATGAAAACGTGCGCCGCGTCTATCTGGGCGAGAACTTCCGCATCGTCTGACGCAAGCATCGATTCCCGGCATTGATTCGGTTGACAACGGGGCCGGGCGGTGTGCCAAATACCCGTAATGCGAGCGTTACACGCACCTGTCTCGGCCCTGTTTCCCGCGGTGACTCCAACCGGCAGATATGACGTGACGCAACGTTTTTCTTCCCAATTACCCGAAGGACCGAACGGTTCGGGCTGCGCCTGAACCGGACCGGCAGCATGCGAAAAGGAGAGGTCATGCGCTACCAGATCAGTGGAAAACAGATCGATGTTGGTGAGGCTCTTCAAACCCATGTGAAGGCGGAACTGGGCGAGGTGGTTGAGAAATACGCCCAGCGTCCCACTGAATGCGTCGTGGTGTTCTCGCGGTCGGCGCATGAGTATGTCTGCGAAGCGGTGATCCACCTGTCCACCGGGCTGACGGCCCAGGCAAAGGGCCACGCGGCCGAGATCTATGCAGCCTTCGAATCCTGCCGCGAAAAGCTGGACAAGCAGCTTCGCCGCTACAAGCGGCGCATCCGCAACCACCATTCGAACCGCACGGGCCCGGTTGAATTCGGCGGGGCGTCCTCGTATATCCTCGCCGCAACCGAGGATGCCGACGAAGCCGAGCCTGACAGCCTGCAGCCCGTGGTCATCGCCGAGATGGAGACGAAGATCCCTTCGATCACCGTGGGCGAGGCCGTGATGCAGATGGAGCTGGCGGGCCAGAAGATGCTGGTGTTCCGGAACGAAGGACATGGGGGTGTGAACGTCGTGTATCGCCGGGAAGACGGCAATATCGGCTGGATCGACCCTCGCAACAGCAAGTAAAGCGTCACCCCGACGCAGGATCGTCGCCGACCCATGGAACTATCGAAGCTACTTACCCCGGGGGCCGTTCGGGTCGTGGGGCAGTTCACCTCGAAGAAGCGGCTGTTTCAGGAGCTGGGCGAGATCGCGGCGCAGGCCTATGGCTTAAGCGGAGCGGCGGCGATCGACGGGCTGCAGGAACGCGAGTCGCTGGGACCGACCGGCGTGGGGCATGGCATCGCCCTGCCCCATGCCCGGCTGGAAGACCTGAAGGGGATCATCGGCGTCTTCCTGCGGCTGGAAAAACCGCTGGACTATGACAGCGTCGACCGGCAGCCGGTGGACCTGGTGTTCGGGCTGTTCGCCCCGAAGGATTCCGGGGTCGACCATCTGAAGGCGCTGGCCCTGGTCAGCCGGACGATGCGCGACCCGGCGGTGGTGGCGAAGCTTCGTGCCAACAGCGATCCGGCGAAGCTGTATGCGATCCTGACCGAGGCGCGGGCGCCGCAGGCGGCGTGATCTGTCACGCTGGCAGGTTGGTTGCGGGTGTTTACCCGTCCTCGACCAGACGCTCGTCGGTGACTTCGTCACTCCTCGCTTGCGGCGCGGCCTTGGGACGAGAAGACGAAGGCGCAGGAGGAGCGGTCACTTGCGCCAGCGAGGGAAACCAAAGCCCATGTAGTCGCGCGCATAGGCCTCGGCGGCGGCGGTTTCCAGCGTTTCGTCCCAGATCGACAGCAGTGCAGCCCCGGCAGGGTCGGGCGTGACGGCAGGAGGGCTGAGCCCGGCCTCGGCGGCAAGCTGGGCCAGACCTTCAGCCAAACGGTCCTCACGCAGGAGATGATCAAGGGGCTGGAAGCTGGCGAAGCCTTGGACCAGCGCAGTCTGGCTGGCAAGGCTTGGGTCCACGCGTGAGCCGGTCTGGCCGCTCACCGCGAGGCGGCAATAGGTCAGGAAGATCAGGAAGGCCGCGCGTTCGGCCTCGACGCTGGCGAAGGGCTCGCCAGGGGGCTGCAACTCGGCGAGGAAGCCATTGATCAGGATGCGCCGCAGATCCTGCGCCTCTCCCATCACGATCTTGCGGCGGAAGGCGGCATGGGCGCGCAAAAGCGGGTGGCGCAGCACGGTGAAGCTGCGATGGCCGGGATGCTTGCGCTTCCACTGGCGGAGGCTCTTCTGCTCGAAGCCTTCGGTCACCTCGCCAAGCGTCGAAAACCAGTCGGCGATCAAGGTCTCGGGGCCGGATCGGATGGGGAAGAACAGGAGGCCCGCATCCGAAGCGAGCGCGGTTGGCACCCCCGCCGCGCGACGTGGCTCGAAACTGGGGGTTCGGCCAAGGTTGAAAACGTCGACGGCGGCAATGGCCTCGGCCAGCGCCTCGGGGTTCTCCAGCTTGTCTTCCAGGGGGCCGGGGTTCTGCTTCTTCAGCGTGTCATCCAGCGCCTTCAGCCGATCCTCCAGCCCGAGGAAAGCGGCAAGCCCGTTGATTACCTCCAGCGATCCGAGGTCGTCATAGTCGAGGTAGAAGGCCGTCTGCCCGCTGGTCTGCAGCGCCTGCATCAGCAAGAGCTGGAAAGCCTGGATGTCTCGCAGGTGTTGCAGGAACTCCGGCACGTCGAAACGGACCTTGGCGGTCTTCAACCGGCGGGCATTGGTCAGCTTCCACTGGTCGGTCGCCTGGGCGATCTTCCAGCTGACATAGCTTTCCAGCGGATTGCGGGTGAGGATGATCTTGGCGCAGCCCGCATCGGGCAGCACATCATCAAGAATGCGCAGGTCGTGATCGTGGAAGAAGCGGAAGCCGGGCAGGCCTTCGGTCTCGGTGCGCAGCTTGCGCAGGAGCGGCAGGGGATCGCGGTCGCGTTCCGCCATGGTGATACCGAAGAGTTCGGTCCGGTCCTTCTTGCCAAGGATGTAGCGGTTGAACACCTCGCCATGGCTGGTGACGCCGGGAAGCGCGTTCAGGTTCGCCTCCAAGAGGTTCGAGCCGGTGCGCATCTCGCCGAAGACGACAAAGCTGTGGAATCGCGCGGTCATCTAGCGCACGATCCGCGGGCGGGCGAAGGGCTGGTCGGGCTGGGCCAATTCGGCATCTGAGGGGAAGTCGCCCATCAGCACAGGGGCCATGCCCTGATTGCGCAGGTCCTGCAGGAAGCTGCCGAAGCCGTTGAGCGGGATCAGCTGCGGCAGGTCGGTCACGCGATGCGCGGCGCGGGGGTTCAGGAGGTCGACCAGTTGCTCCAGCGGTTCGGCAGGGTTCTCGACGAATTCCGTCAGGGACCAGATGCGGACCTGGGCCTTGGTTTCGGGGCCGTTCAGCCCGGCCAGGAAATCGGATTCGACCTTTTGCAGACGGGCGGCCTCGGGGCGGACCTCGGCAGCCGAGCGGCCGGAAAGCCAAAGGGGAACGGCGAAAGCGCCGGTGATGGCGAAGATGGTGGCGTTGGGGTCCGATGCAATGAAGGGGGCGATATCCTGTTCGTCGGTCGGGCCGAACTGGAAGCATTGGGTTTCGCCCCTGGTGTTCCAGATCAGGTTGGTCAGGAAGCTTTTCGGGTTGTAGTCGCGCAAGGTCGGGCTGTCGGAAAGCCCCCCCTTGAACACGCTTTCGCCGCCCGAGAATTCGGCCCGGTCGAAGGCAAAGAGATGGCCGTGGACCCGGGCGTCGAGCGCGCGGGCGAGCCAGGGCTGGAAATCGTGGAACAGCTCGGTGAAGCCTGAGAAGACGCCGTAAGGTGCCGCGGATCGGGTGCCGCCCCGGGCGCGGATCGGGAAGCGGCTTTGCATGTAAAGGCCGGGGCGGCCTTTCACGCGGCGTTCGACGGCCTTGGCGAACAGGCGGTTGATCTTGCCGGGGCTGGGATCGGTGCTGAGGGCCCGGTCGCCGTCGGGGGCCAGGAAGGTGCGGTACAGAAGGTCCGCCTGCGGCCAGATCTTGCGGGCGACGAAGGCATCGGTCTGGCGCAACAGGTGCAGGTGATCGTCGTAAAAGGTGTAGGGACGGCCTTGGTAATCGAACTTCGACAGGGTGAGGGACCGGCTTTCAATCCGGCTGGAAACCTGGCGGACAAGGCTTTGGAAATAGCTCTCGTCGGGGATCCAGACGCGGCTGAAGTAGCGGTCAAGCGCGGTCCGGTCGGGGTGCTGCAGGATCGCCTGCAGGGTCGTGCGGGTCAGGCACCACCACTGGCTGCCGAGATGGGGGACAAGGCCCCGGGGCAGGCGGCGGCGGAAGCGGAGGGCACGCTGTAGGGTGACGTAGCTGTCGAACAGCCTGCGCTGGCGCTTCCAGGCGAAAGGGAAGCGCAGGGTGAAGCGTTCCTCGTTCAGGCCGCCCACGGTCCAGCCGACATCGGCGGTGGTGACGCTTTCGATGAAGTCGGTGTCGGGGTGCTGGCCAAGATGGGCCTGCAGCGCGCGGACGGGGCGGATCGGCAGGCAGGAGCCGGAGGCGAGGAGGACATGGGAGACTTGCGGAAAGTCGGCAAGCATCTGCGCGGAAGCGTCAAGCGTGGCCTGGACGATGCCGAACGTGCCCCATTCGCAGGCGGAGCGCGGCGAGAAGCGGATGTCGGGAAGGTCGCCCAGCGCAGTACGCAGGCCATCGAACTGGGCCTCCGCTGTGCGGGCGTCGACGTGGATCACCACGGGACAACCGTGCTGCGCCCAGTGCCGGGCCAGCTCTGCGGCGCGGTCAAGGGCCGCGTGGCAGAGCATCACCACCCCCAGCGTCACGCCCAGTTTCCCTTCGACATCAGGCCCAGCACCTCCAGCTGACGCCAGTTGACATATTTCTCGCTCCAATTGCACCAGAGATCGCGCTCGCGACTGATGCCTTCGCGATAGGCGCGGTATTCGTGGCTTTCGGCGTAATGCTGGCCACGCGCCAGTTCCTCGGCGGCCTTGGCGGCGAAGGTATCCAGGAACTTGGCGTGGAGGAGGACACCTGAGGGACGCTCACCCCCCTGGTCCTCGTAGGTGAGGTTCAGGGCGCGGGGCAGCATCATGTGGGTCGAGGAGACATAGGCGTAGGAACGGTGCCATTTTACCAAGGGCGTCTTGTTCATCGCGGGGGCGTTTTTGGGCCGGTCGGGAAAGAACAGCCGCGCGCGGGGGCCGCCCTGGATCCAGAGGTTGCGATACAGGGGATTGCGGTTGATCAGGTAGTTGCCGCTGTCGAAATACTGCGCGATTTCAAAGGGGTTTTGCCCCTCACGGTAGGGCTGTTCGTGCATCGCGCCCTTGGGATACATGTCCAGCATCATCGCGGCGAAGCTGGGGGATTCGGCGCTGTCGAGCCAGTCGGTCAGGGCGCGCAGGGGGCGGGTCTCGCAGAACGGGTAGACGAGGAATTCGTCGACATCGACGGTCAGGCACCAGCGCCCGTGGCCGTGGCGGCGCAGGAGATGCATCATCCAGTCCATCCCGAAGCGCGACTGTTTGTAACCGGCGGTGGCGGACCAGACCGAGACGTCGGGTTGTTCGGCAAGGTAGTCACGGCTGCCGTCGTCCGAACCGTTGTCGACGATCAGGAAGTGGTTCACGCCAAGGCGGCGGTAGTAGGCGAGGAAGTACGGCAACCGGATGCGTTCGTTCCGCATGGTGGAGAACAGGAGGATCGGCTGCGAAGGCAAGCTGGCAGTGCGGTCGGCGACGGGGGAAAGCTGGCGGTGGCGGCGCCAGGCGCGGGCCAGGAGGTAGCGACGCCGCGTCCGCAGGCGGATGAGGTCGATCAGGCCCATGCGATCCCCGCCCGCCCCGTCATATCCAGCCGCCCCGCGACATCAGTCCCAGCGCCTCCATCTGCCGCCAGCCGGTGTAACGGGTTGACGCTGGCGCATGCAAGACCGGGTCGGCGGTCAGGCGGTCGTAGTAGGCGGCATACTGGGCACCATCGCCGAAATGTTCGCCGCGCGCCTTTTCCTCGGCGGAGCGGTCGGTGATGCCCGGCAGGAACTTAGTGTGCAGCAGGATACCCGAGGTCAGCTCGCCGCCATCGGTTGCATAGACCTCGTTCAGGCGCGGCGGCAGCAGGGAATGGGTGGAGTTCACATAGGCATAGCGCCAATGCCAGCGCACCAGAGGGGTCTTGTTCAGCGTTGGCGCGCGGCGGGGATCGGCGGCAAAGAAGGCCCGCGCCCGGGCACCGCCCTGTACCCAGAGGTTGCGCATCCGGGGCTGGACCTGGGTCTGGTAATTGCCGGCGTCGAACCATGACAGATGGCGGATCGGGTCATCCTCCGGCCCGACCATTCCCTGCGACACCGGGCCTGCGGGATACATGTCCACCGTCAGCGCGCCGAAACTGTCGCGCCCCTGATGATCCAGCCAGCCAGTCAGTGCCGGCAAGGGGCGGGTCTGCCAGTAAGGGTAGATCAGCAACTCGTCGGCATCGAGCGTCAGGCACCAATGGCCGCTGCCATGCCGGATCATGAGCCAGGTCAGCCAGTCCATCCCGAAGCGCGCGGCCTTGTAGCTGGCCCCGGTCTGCCAGAGCGAGACATCGGGCTGATCGCGCAAGAGTGCTGCGCTCGCATCGGTGCTGGCATTGTCGACGGCGATGAAATGCCGCACGCCCAGCGCGCGGTGGTGGTGCAGGAAATGCGTCAGGCGCTGCGCCTCGTTTCGGACGCAGAGAAAGCACAGCACATCTTCCGCGCCGATCTCAGCCGTGCGGTTGGCGATCGGCGTCAACTGGCGGCGACGGCGCAAGGCTCGCCATAGCAGGTGCTGCCGCCGGAGACGAAGCTTCAGCGCCAGCGCCGCGCCGGCCGGCCCGCCGGGAGGATCACAAAGGTCTCCGATGGCGCAGGCGTGGGGCAGACCCCGGGGAAAGCCGCGATTGGTTTCACCGGGTGCCAGCAATCCTACTGCGCGGCCTTCTGCATCGCTGTCAGGTCGCGCAGGAAATCGGCGAACTCCTCCCCGAATTCCGAGCGCGACAGGCCGAAGGCCACCGTCGCCTGCAGGAAGCCGATCTTCGAGCCGCAGTCATAGCGCTGGCCCCGGAAGCGCAGGCCGAACACATTGCCCGGTTTCCTGGTTTCCTGCGCGATGGCATCGGTCAGCTGGATCTCGCCCCCCGCGCCCTGCTTGATCTTGTTGAGGTTGGTCAGGACCTTCGGCGTCAGGATGTAGCGGCCGATCACGGCAAGGTTCGACGGAGCGTCCTCGGGCTTCGGCTTTTCCACCATGCCCTTGACCTTGACGATCGACCCATTGTCCTCGGCGATGTCGAGAACGCCGTAGCTGGATGTGCGCTTCGGCGCGACCTCCATCGCCGCGACCATGCAGCCGCCGGTTTCGGCATGGGCCTCGACCATCTGCTGCAGGCAGGGGGTTTCGGCGGCGATCACGTCATCGGGCAAAAGGACGGCGAAGGGCTCGTTCCCGATCAGCCTGCGGGCGCACCAGACAGCATGTCCCAGACCCATCGGCCGGTTCTGCCGGACATAGGCGATGGCGCCCGAATCCATGTTGGTATCCTTGAGGATATCCAGCAGCTCGGTCTTGTTCTTGCGGCGCAGCTCGGATTCCAGTTCCGGGGCATTGTCGAAATAGTCCTCCAGCGCGGATTTCCCGCGCGAGGTCACGAAGATGAATTCCTTGATTCCGGCGGCGCGGGCCTCGTCGATGGCGTACTGGATCAGCGGACGGTCGACCAAGGTCATGATCTCTTTCGGGATCGACTTGGTCGCGGGCAGGAACCGCGTGCCAAGCCCTGCAACGGGAAATACCGCCTTGGTGATCTTTCTCGACTTCATGACTCGTCCCAACCTTGTCTGAATCTATACAGAAAATTGACCCTGAATGCTTCGAGGTCGAATCTGACCTTATGCGGGCAGTCGCACGGCAATATTTGTAAACTGCATCAATCGGTCAAATTTCGCACCAAAAAACGACCATGAACGGACAATCCTGACCCTGCGCGCCTACTTTTCAAGCAGTGGTTGTGGCGAGCATCGCTTCGATGATTGCGACGTCCGACGGGTTGTTCAGCTCCCAGAACTGCCGGCCCCGAGCCTCCACCTCGACGCAAAGGACGGAGCGACCGTTTTCCAGAAAGCGGAGCTGTTCCAGGCCTTCAAGCATTTCGAGCGGCCCGACCGGCCAGGCCGGATAGGCGGCCAGGGCAGCCGGGCGATAGGCGTAGACACCGACATGGTGGAAGACCGGGGTTGGTTCGTCCGGGTCATAGTCGCGGCCGGTGTAGGGAATCACTTCCTTGGAGAAATAGAGCGCCCGCCCCCCGGCACCGAAGACAGCGGTGGTGCCGCCAACCCGGCCGGCGCGACGGTCGGCAAGAAAGCCCGCGACGGCCCGGCCATCAGAGCGCAGAACCGGGGTGGCGATGTCTGCGCCAGGGTCCTGTGCCAATCCCCTGATCAGGTCTTCGACGAACCAGGCGGGGGTAAGCGGTGCATCCCCTTGCAGGTTCACGATCACGTCGTAGCCGGGAAGCTTGGCCGCCACCTCGGCGCAGCGTTCGGTGCCATTGCGGGCATCGGAGGAGGTCATAACCACCTCGGCCCCGAAACCGGCGGCATGGTCGGCGATGCGGGTATCATCGGTGGCGACAACGACGCGGTCGATGCCGTCCACCGCGATCGCCGCCTCCCAGCTGCGGCGAATCAGGGTCTTGGCGCCATCCGGTCCCGTCAGGGTGACCAGAGGCTTGCCGGGATAGCGGGTCGAGGCATAGCGGGCGGGGATGGAGATGAGGGTTTTCATTTCAGCACCACACCGGGCGCATAGGCGATGAAAAAGGGGTTATCCCAGCCGGGCTTGCCATAGGCGAGCGGCTGGTGGTCGTCGAAGCGCACCACATGGCCCCCTGCCCCGCGCAACACCGCGTCTCCGGCGGCAGTGTCCCATTCCATCGTGCGGCCAAGGCGGGGGTAGAGATCGGCCTCGCCGGTGGCCAGCAGGCAGAACTTCAGGCTCGACCCGGCCGAAGTCATGTCGCGGACGGCATAGCGCGCGATGTAGTCGTCGGTCGCCTGGTCGCGGTGGGATTTGGAGGCCACGACCATCAGCGCCGCGTTGTCGGGGGTCGAGACCTTCAGCGCCGTCAACGGCCCGGATTCGGGGCCGAAGGGGCCGGTTTCCTCGACTGACGCGCCGTTGGGCAGGGTGTAGAACAGGCGGCGCTTCACCGGGGCGTAGACCACGCCCAGAGTGGGGATGCCGTCCCTGACATAGGCGATGTTCACGGTGAAATCGCCACGGCGCTGGACGAACTCCTTGGTACCATCCAGCGGATCGACGATGAAGAAGCTGCGGGCGCTCAGCGCGTGGCTGGCGGCCTGCTCTTCCGTTATCAGCGGCACGGCCGGAAAGGCGGCGCGCAGACCCGCCGAGATCACGGCATCGGCGGCCTCGTCTGCCTCGGTCACCGGCGAGGCATCGCCCTTGGCGCGGACCTCGAAATCGGGGCCATGGTAGACCTGCAGGATCCGTTCGCCCGCCTCCAGCGCCAGGCGGCGGAAAAGCGGTATCACGTCGGCAAAATCCATCACGTCTCCTGCGGTGATTGATCAACTGATTGCGGGCCCTTATCCTTCGCCGTCAACAAAACGGCAAGATTTCCTGGTACAGGATGCCGGAGCAGACGAAGAGAAGGCCGCATGTTCCGACACAAGCCCGTTTCACGGTCCTGGCTAAGCCTGGGGTACGAGACCCTGGAGCTGATCTATCACGCCGCGATCCGCAATCTTCGCAAGTCGCACAACAATGCGATGTTGGGACTGGTGATGTCGATCGTGCAATCGCTGCTGATGCTTCTGATCATGTTCTTCATGATGCAGCTTTTCGGCATGCGGAAGATCGCCGTCCGAGGCGATTTCATGCTGTATGTGATGTCCGGCGTCTTCATGTTCATGACGCATATCAAGGCCATCGGGGCGGTCTCCGGGGCGGACGGGCCGACCTCGGCGATGATGATGCATGCGCCGATGAACCCGATCATCTCGATCATGGGGGCGGCGCTGGGGTCGCTTTACCAGCAGACGCTCGCGGCGGGGGCCATCCTGTTCGTCTACCATGCAGCCTGGGCCCCGATCACCATCGACGAACCGATCGGAATGCTGGGGATGTTCCTTCTGTCCTGGTTCTCCGGCGTCGGCATCGGCATGGTATTCCTGTCGGCAAAACCCTGGCAGCCCGAGCTGATCGGGATCCTGGTGATGATCTACCAGCGGGCCAACATGATTGCTTCGGGCAAGATGGTGCTGGCCAACAACCTGGCCCCCAAGCGCCGCGACTGGTTCGACTGGAACCCGCTGTTCCACACCATCGACCAGGCGCGCGGCTTCATCTTCCTGAACTACACGCCGCGCTACACCTCTTACGAATACGCGATCAAATACGCGCTGGTCTGCATCCTGATCGGCCTGATGGCGGAATTCTTCACCCGGCAACACGCCTCGGCCAGCTGGAACAAGCGGCGATGATCCGGTTTCTGGCGCTGGTGCTGTGGTTGGCCCCATGGGCCGCGCAGGCCGAGATTTACCCCGCGCTGCATGACGTGACCGGGGTTGCGGCGGACGACGTGCTGAACATCCGCGCAGCGCCGGATGCAGGGTCGGCCATCATAGGCTCGCTGGCCCCGGATGCGCAGGGGGTCGAGGTCGTGGGGGTGGAAGGCGACTGGGCAGTCGTGAACACCTCGGAAACCAGGGGATACGCCAGTCTGCGCTTTCTGGCGCGCCAGTCAGGGCCGGACTGGAACGCACTGCAAACTCCGCTGACCTGCATCGGGACCGAGCCGTTCTGGTCGCTTCACATCGACCCCGCAAAAGGCGAAACACGGTTCCGGACGCCCGAATACGACGCCGCCCGGACTGCGCCGATCACCGGGATCTGGCCCGCTCTTCCCTGGTCGCAGACTGCGGCGGTCACCCTGCCCGATGGCCTTGCCGTGCTTGCACCTGGCGAATGCTCGGACGGCATGTCGGACCAAAGCTACGGGATCTCCGCCGATCTCTTCTTTACCGGGCCAGCGCGGGCGCGTCTCTCCGGCTGCTGCAGCCTTGACCCGCCGTAAGGCCCCTGCCGCCGTGTCCGGAAAGTTGGAAGGATTTCCGCGCATCACCCCCGAAGATTCCCGCGCCAGCCCGCGCGCCAACCGTTGCAGGCCTTAAACCGCCTGCCTATATACGCCTCACACGGGCGCCGGGCCGCCAGACCCGACGTCTTTTCACAAGGTGGGGATGCCTGTTTCTCAAGGGTCCCCGCTGGAACATCGCCTGAAGTAAAGGGATACACATATGGCTAAAGTCATCGGTATTGACCTCGGGACCACGAACTCCTGCGTCGCCATCATGGATGGTTCGCAGCCCCGGGTGATCGAAAACTCGGAAGGTGCGCGCACGACGCCTTCCATCGTCGGCTTCACGGAAAGCGAACGCCTGGTCGGCCAGCCCGCCAAGCGCCAGGCCGTGACCAACCCCACCAACACCGTCTTCGCGGTCAAGCGCCTGATCGGCCGCCGCCTCGGCGATGCCGAGGTGGAGAAGGACAAGAAGCTTGTCCCCTACAAGATCGTGGACGGCGGCAACGGCGACGCCTGGGTCGAAGTCCGCGGCGAGAAGTACTCGCCCTCACAGGTTTCCGCCTTCATCCTGCAGAAGATGAAGGAAACGGCTGAATCCTACCTGGGTGAAACCGTCACCCAGGCCGTGATCACCGTCCCCGCCTATTTCAACGACGCCCAGCGTCAGGCCACCAAGGACGCCGGCAAGATCGCCGGCCTTGAGGTGCTGCGCATCATCAACGAACCGACCGCAGCCGCGCTGGCCTATGGCCTCGACAAGAAGGAATCGAAGACCATCGCGGTCTACGACCTTGGCGGCGGTACCTTCGACATCACCATCCTGGAAATCGACGATGGCCTCTTCGAGGTGAAGTCGACCAACGGCGACACCTTCCTTGGCGGTGAAGACTTCGACATGCGCATCGTCCAGTACCTGGCCGATGAGTTCAAGAAAGAGCATGGCGTCGACCTGACGCTTGACAAGATGGCGCTGCAGCGTCTGAAGGAGGCCTCGGAAAAGGCCAAGATCGAGCTGTCGTCGGCAAGCCAGACCGAGATCAACCAGCCGTTCATCTCGATGGACAAGAACACCGGGCAGCCCCTGCACCTGGTGGTCAAGCTGACGCGATCCAAGCTGGAAAGCCTGGTCGAGGACCTGATCAAGAAGTCGATCAAGCCCTGCATGGCCGCTCTGAAGGATGCCGGTGTGTCCAAGGACGACATCGACGAGGTCGTTCTGGTCGGCGGGATGACCCGCATGCCGCGCGTCGTGGAAGAAGTGACCAAGTTCTTCGGCAAGGAACCCCACAAGGGCGTGAACCCCGATGAAGTCGTGGCTCTGGGCGCGGCCATCCAGGCCGGCGTTCTGCAGGGCGACGTCAAGGACGTGGTGCTTCTGGACGTGACCCCGCTGTCCTTGGGCATCGAAACCCTGGGTGGCGTCTTCACCCGCCTGATCGACCGCAACACGACGATCCCGACCAAGAAGAGCCAGGTCTTCTCCACCGCCGAGGACAACCAGAACGCGGTCACGATCCGCGTGTTCCAGGGCGAGCGTGAGATGGCCGCCGACAACAAGATGCTGGGCCAGTTCAACCTGGAACAGATCCCGCCCGCCCCGCGTGGCGTGCCGCAGATCGAGGTGACCTTCGACATCGACGCCAACGGCATCGTGTCGGTGAAAGCCAAGGACAAGGGCACCAACAAGGAGCAGGCAATCACCATCCAGGCCTCGGGTGGCCTGTCCGACGCGGACATCGAACAGATGATCAAGGACGCCGAGGCGAATGCCGAGGCCGACAAGGAACGCCGCGAGCTGGTCGAGACCAAGAACCAGGGCGAAAGCCTGCTGCACTCGACGAAGAAGTCGCTGGCCGAGCATGGCGACAAGGTCGACCCCTCGACCGTCGAGGCGATCGAGCTTGCGATGGGTCCGCTGGAAGACGCGCTGAAGGCCGAGGACGCCGGCAAGATCAAGAGCGGCATCCAGAACCTGACCGAAGCCGCGATGAAGCTGGGCGAGGCGATCTACAAGGCCAACCAGGCCGAAGCTGGCGCTGCCGAGGACGAGCCGCGGCCGGTGGATGACGACGACATCGTCGACGCCGACTTCGAGGACCTGGGCAACAACAAGCGGAAGTAAGTCCGCGGGAATCGGGAAAGGGGCGGTCTGGCAACGGACCGCCCCTCGCCGGTTCCAGATGGGGGTTTTGCCGTGGCAAAGCGCGACTACTACGAGGTTCTGGGAGCAAAGAAGGGCGCTTCAGCGGACGAGCTGAAGAAGGCCTATCGGGCGAAGGCGAAAGAGCTGCACCCGGACCGCAACTCCGAGAACCCGCAGGCCGAAGCCCAGTTCAAGGAAGTGAACGAGGCCTATGACGTCCTGAAGGACGACCAGAAGAAGGCGGCCTACGACCGCTTTGGCCATGCCGCGTTCGAGAATGGCATGGGCGGCGGTCCTCGTCCCGGCGGCTATGGCCAGCAGGGTGATTTCGCGTCGGCCTTCTCGGACGTATTCGAGGACCTGTTCGGCGACTTCATGGGTCGCGGCGGGGGCGGCGGCGGTCGCTCGCGCGCCCAGCGCGGTTCGGACCTGCGCTACAACATGCGGGTCTCGCTGGAAGAGGCCTATACCGGCAGCCAGAAGACGATCACCGTTCCCACCTCGGTCACCTGCGACACCTGTCACGGATCTGGCGCGGAAGGCGGGGCGGAACCCGTCACCTGCCCCACCTGCAACGGCATGGGCAAGGTCCGGGCGCAGCAGGGTTTTTTCACCATCGAGCGGACATGCCACCAGTGCAACGGCATGGGGCAGATCATCAAGAACCCCTGCCGCACCTGTGGCGGCCAGGGTCGGGTGCAGAAGGAAAAGCAGCTTTCGGTCAACATCCCGCAGGGGGTTGAGACTGGCACGCGGATCCGGTTGGCCGGTGAGGGCGAGGCCGGCCTGCGTGGCGGGCCGAATGGCGATCTCTACATCTTCATCGAGGTGAAGGAACACGCACTGTTCCAGCGCGACGGCGTGCATCTCTTTTGCCGGGTGCCGGTCTCGATGCCGACCGCCGCGATCGGCGGCGAGATCGAGGTGCCGACGATCGACGGGGGCAAGGCCCGGGTCAAGGTTCCGGCGGGGGCGCAGTCCGGCAAGCAGATGCGGCTGCGTATGAAGGGGATGCCCGCGCTGCGATCGTCGAACACCGGCGACATGGTGATCGAACTGGCAGTGGAAACCCCGGTGAACCTGACCAGCCGCCAACGGGAACTCTTGCGCGAGTTCGAGAAGCTGAGCGAGGAGAACAATCCGGAAGGGTCGTCGTTCTTTTCAAAGGTGAAAAGCTTCTGGGAAGGGATGAAGGGGTGATCCCGGTGGCGGTGGGCATATTGCCCACCCCGCGGCCCGGTAGGGTGGGCAATATGCCCACGCGTGGTTTTGCCCCGTTAACCCTTCCTCAACCATGACCGGTCAGTCTTGCCGGCATGGTCACGTCCTTCAACGAGCCCTTCCTTCCCCTCGTCGCCCCTCCGGGTGATGAGGATGAGGCGCAGCCGTCCGCGCTCACCGGACGGCTGCCCTCATACATCTCCGACCATCGCCAACGCCTGCGCGACCGCTTTCTGCAGGCGGGGGGTACGGCGCTGCCGGATTACGAACTCCTCGAACTCGTCCTCTTCCGCGCCATTCCGCGGCAGGACGTGAAGCCGCTTGCCCGGCTCCTCCTTGACACGTTCGGCGATTTCAACCGGGTCGTTACCGCCTCGCCCGCCCGGCTGCAGATGGTCAAGGGTGCCGGTCCTGCCGTGGTGCTGGAGCTGAAGCTGGTCGAAGCCGCCGCGCAGCGGATGATGCGGGCGCGGATCATGCAGAAGCCGGTACTGTCCAGTTGGGACGCACTCCTGGACTATTGCCACACCACAATGGCGCATCGCGAGACCGAGCAGTTCCGGGTCCTGTTCCTTGACCGCAAGAACGTGCTGATCGCCGATGAGGAACAGGCCAAGGGCACCGTCGACCATGTCCCGGTCTACCCGCGCGAGATCGTCAAGCGGGCGCTGGAGCTGAATGCCAGCGCGTTGATCCTGGTCCACAACCATCCTTCGGGCGACCCCACGCCGTCGGATGCCGACCTTGCCATGACCCACCAGGTCAAGGACGCCTGCGAGACGCTTGGCCTGACCCTGCACGACCACCTGATCATCGGCAAATCGCGGGAGTTGAGCTTCCGCTCGCAGGGCTACCTTTAGCCCATCGGTTGCGCTACGCATGGGGCGATGAGCGGGTACGATCTTGTCATCTTCGATTGCGACGGCGTGCTGATCGACAGCGAGATCATCAGCGCCCGCATGCTGGTGGCCGAACTGTCCCGGCTGGGACTGGCCATCGACCTGACCTATGTCGAGCGCAACTTCCTTGGCCGCAGCTACCCGGTGGTGATGGATACGATCCGCCGCGAATTCGGGCTGAACCTGCCGGCCGATTTCGAAGCGCGCTACCGCGAGGCGCTGTTGGCCGCGTTCCAGACCGAGCTGAAGATCATGCCGCATGTTCATGATGTGCTGGCGGACATGGGCGTGCCGTTCTGCGTCGCCACCTCCTCCAGCCCCCGGCGGGTAGAGATGTCGCTGGCGCTGGTCGGCCTTACAGAGCTGGTGGGCGAGCGGGTCTTCACCTCGACCCTCGTTGCCCGGGGCAAGCCTGCCCCGGACCTGTTCCTGCACGCCGCGGCGAAGATGCGCACCGACCCCGCGAAGACGCTGGTGATCGAGGACAGCCTGACCGGCATCCGCGCCGGGCTGGCCGCCGGGATGACGGTCTGGCGCTTTGTCGGCGGCAGCCATCTGGGCCCGGACACGCCGGAAGAACCCGAAGATGCCCGTCCGCATCGCAGGCTTGCCAGCTTTGCGGCTTTCTACCAGATTGCCCCCACCCTGAAACACGGCAGGCAGACGGCATGAGCGGCGACCCGACATTGCAGGACGAGGCGGCCCGGGCGGGCTGGCTCTACTATGTCGCGGGCATGACGCAGGACCAGATCGCCGCCGAGCTTGGGGTCAGCCGCCAGCGGGCGCAGCGTCTCGTCAGCCGGGCGATGGCAGAAGGCTTGATCCATGTCCGCCTGCACCACCGGATCGGCGCCTGCCTGGACCTTGAGGCTGCGTTGCGCGACCGCTTCGGTCTCGACCGGGCGCGGGTGGCGCCAGGCCTTGGGGCCGGGGCCGACCCGGTACGAGCAATTGCCCCGGCGGCGGCGGCGGAGCTTGAGCGCTTCCTGCGGATGCCGGAACCGCTGGTCGTGGCGCTGGGAACCGGGCGGGCGCTGCGCGGGATGGTCGATGCGATGGTCGAGATCGACGCGCCGCAGCACCGGCTCGTTTCTCTGATCGGGAACATCGCGCCGGACGGGTCGGCCAGCTTCTTCGACGTGGTGATGCGCATCGCCGACAAGGTGCGTGCGCCGCATTACCCGATGCCGGTCCCGGTGATCAGCCCGACGCCGGAAGAGAATGCCGCGTTCCATGCGCTTGCCCCGGTGCAGAAGGTGATGGCTCTGGCCGAGGCGGCGGATGTGGTCTTCGTCGGCGTCGGCCAGATGTCGCAGGACGCGCCACTTCTGGCCGACGGCTTTGTCAGCCGGGCCGAACTGGACGAGATGCAGGCCGCCGGCGCCGCGGGCGAAGTGGCCGGTTGGGTCTTCGATTCGGAAGGTCGTTACCTGGAGCTGGGGACCAACCGTCGCACTGGCGGGGTGCGGGTCGCACCGGGACTGCCACGGCCCTCCATCGGAATTGCTGCGGGTGCATCAAAGGTTCCGGCAATCCGTGGTGCGCTTAAATCACGCATAATCAATGGCTTGATTACCGACGAGCCCACCGCGCAGGCGCTGCTCGCCCATCCCTGAACCGTGCAGTTGCGGCAGAAGAGGGGGCTTGACGACTCTGGGTCATTTGTGAGCATTTACCCAACATGCGATGATTTGCTCATACGCTGATCCAGGGAGGATTACATGACCAAGACGCTTCGCGCCCTGATGGGCGCAACGGCTTTGTTCACGCTTTCGGGCGCGGCCATGGCTGAGACGACTATTACTGTCGCCACCGTGAACAATGGCGACATGGTCCGCATGCAGGGCCTGATGGACGACTTCTATGCCAAGCACCCCGACATCAAGGTCGAGTGGGTCACGCTGGAAGAGAACGTCCTGCGCCAGAACGTGACCACCGACATCGCGACCGGCGGCGGTCAGTATGACGTGATCACCATCGGCACCTACGAGGTTCCGATCTGGGGCAAGCAGGGCTGGCTGACCAGCCTGAACGATCTGCCTGCCGAATATGACGTCGATGACCTTCTTCCCGCGATCCGGGGCGGCCTGACCGTTGACGGCAACCTGCTGGCCGCGCCGTTCTATGGCGAAAGCTCGATGGTGATGTATCGCAAGGACCTGATGGAAGCCGCCGGGATGACCATGCCCGACGCGCCGACCTGGGCCGACATCGAGGCCGCGGCCAAGGCGATGACCAACCGCGACGCCGAGATCAACGGCATCTGCCTGCGCGGCAAGGCCGGCTGGGGCGAGAACATGGCCTTCCTCACCGCCATGTCCAACAGCTTTGGCGCGCGCTGGTTCGACGAGGCCTGGGTGCCGCAATTCGACCAGCCGGAATGGAAGGCCACCCTGGACTTCTACCTGAACCTGATGACGAACTACGGGCCTGCCGGTGCTTCGAACAACGGCTTCAACGAGAACCTGACGCTGTTCCAGCAGGGCAAGTGCGGCATGTGGATCGACGCCACGGTCGCGGCCTCCTTCGTGACCGGCAAGGATTCGACCGTTGCTGACAAGGTCGGCTTCGCGCTGGCCCCCGACAACGGGCTTGGCAAGCGCGGCAACTGGCTCTGGGCCTGGTCGCTGGCGATCCCGTCCTCCTCGGACGCGCCGGATGCGGCCAAGATCTTCATCGACTGGGCGACCAACAAGGACTACCTCGCGCTCGTCGCGTCGAAGGAAGGCTGGGCAAACGTTCCTCCGGGCACGCGCACCTCGCTCTACTCGAACGAGGAATATGCCAAGGTACCCTTCGCCAAGATGACGCTGGACAGCATCAACGCGGCTGACCCGACGGCGCCGACGGTCAAGCCGGTTCCGTACGTCGGCGTCCAGTTCGTCGCCATCCCCGAGTTCGCGGGCGTCGCCACCTCGGTGGGCGAGATCTTCTCGGCGGCGCTGGCTGGCCAGAAGACGGCCGACGAGGCGCTGGCTGAAGCCCAGGCGCTGACGACCGACGAGATGAAAGCCGCGGGCTACATCCAGTAAGGCTGACTCCGGGGGCAGGCTCTCAAGGCCCCCGGGTTCAATCGGCTTGCGGACTGCGACAGTCCGCAAGCCAACCCCTCCAAGCTGAGTATCCGTTGCTTCACCTGCGCGACGCTGTGGTTTCCGCGTGCGCCGCTGTACCGGCACCAGCCCCCCGAAGTCCTGCTCGGAGACCTGCCCATGTCCACGCAATCCAGCCGCTTTGCCGCCCGCCTGATGGTGGCACCCTCGGTCGCCCTGCTTCTGATCTGGATGGTCGTTCCGCTGGCGATGACGCTCTACTATTCGTTCCGCTTCTTCCGGCTGATCTCGCCCGAGCGGACCGGCTGGGTCGGCTTCAGCAACTATCTCTGGTTCATCAATTCGCCGGATTTCTGGCTGGCGCTGTTCAACACGCTGGCGCTGGTCGGCGGCGTCCTGATCATCACCGTGGTGCTAGGCATGCTGATCGCGCTGCTGATCGACCAACCGGTGAAGGGCCAGGGCGTGCTGCGCATCCTGGTGATCGCACCCTTCTTCGTGATGCCACCCGTTGCCGCCTCGATCTGGGAGAACCTGTTCATGCATCCCCAGAACGGGCTTTTCGCCGCTGTGGCCCGAGGTTTCGGGGCGCAGCCGATCCTGTTCCTGGAGAACTACCCGATGCTGTCGGTGATCGGCATCGTCAGCTGGGAATGGCTTCCCTTCGCGACGCTGATCCTGTTGACCGCGCTGCAATCCCTGTCGTCGGAACAGCTTGAGGCGGCCGAGATGGACGGGGCCTCAGCGCTGTCCCGCTTCCGCTACATCATCCTGCCTCATGCCACCCGGGCGATCACTGTGGTCATCCTGATCCAGACGATCTTCCTCCTCGGCATCTTCGGCGAGATCTTCACCACCACTCAGGGCGGCCCCGGATCGGCCTCGACCACGCTGCCCTACATGATCTTCAAGCAGGCGATTGCCGCCAAGGACATTGGGCGCGCCGCCGCCGGGGGGATCATCGCGGTGATCCTGGCGAACATCGTGGCCTATTTCCTGATGCGCAGCATCGGCAAGCATCTCGACGCGTAAGGAGACATCATGGCCCGCGCCGTCACCCCCCGCCGCAAGCTGATCACCACCCTGGCCGCCTGGTCGGTCGCGCTGATCATCTTCTTCCCCGTCCTCTGGATGATCCTGACCAGCTTCAAGACCGAAGCTTCCGCCGTTGCCAACCCGCCCGAATTCTTCTCGGCCGACTGGACGCTGGAGAACTATGCCGAGGTCTGGGCCCGGTCGGACTACCCCCGATTCTTCTGGAACTCGGTCGTGATCTCGGTCGGTTCCACCCTTCTCGGCCTGCTGGTCGCCGTCCCTTCGGCCTGGGCGATGGCCTTCGTGCCGGGCAAGAAGACCAAGGACCTGCTGATGTGGATGCTGTCGACCAAGATGATGCCCGCCGTCGCGGTCATGATCCCGCTTTACCTTCTGTTCCAGCGGCTTGGCCTGATCGACACCAAGTTCGGCCTCGTCATCGCGCTGATGCTGATGAACCTGCCGATCATCATCTGGATGCTATACACCTACTTCAAGGAAATCCCCGGTGAGATACTGGAAGCCAGCCGCATGGATGGCGCCAGCCTCTGGGGCGAGATCGTCCATGTGCTGACCCCGATGGCGCTGCCCGGCATCGCCTCGACCATGCTTCTCAACATCATCCTCGCCTGGAACGAGGCGTTCTGGACCATCGTCCTGACCACCACCAAGGCGGCCCCCCTGTCGGCCTTCATCGCCAGCTTCTCGGCGCCGCAGGGGCTGTTCTACGCGAAACTCTCGGCGGCCAGCGCAATGGCCATCATGCCGATCCTTATCCTTGGCTGGTTCAGCCAGAAGCAACTCGTGCGCGGCCTGACCTTCGGCGCGGTGAAGTGAGGACCCCATGGGAAACATTACGCTCTCCAACGTCCGCAAGTCCTTTGGCGAAACCCATGTCATTCCGGGGATCGACCTGG
>JAFLCY010000067.1 GCA_017303485.1 Rhodobacterales bacterium | reverse complement strand
GGTGGCCGAGATGGCCGACCTTTTCGTCCTCCTGATGGCGCCTGCGGGCGGCGATGAATTGCAGGGCGTCAAGCGCGGCATCATGGAGATGGCCGACCTGATCCTGGTCAACAAGGCCGATGGCGACCTCAGGCCCGCCGCGCTGCGCACCGTGGCGGACTATGCAGGGGCCCTGCACCTGCTGCGCCGCCGCCCGCAGGACCCGCCGGGGTTTCCCAAGGCGCTGCCGGTCTCGGCACTCGACTCCGACGGGCTGTCGGCGGCCTGGGAGGAGATGCAGGCGCTTGTCGCCTGGCGCAGGGCGCATGGCCATTGGGACCGCGCCCGCGCCGCGCAAGCCCGCCACTGGTTCGAGGAGGAGGTGCGCCAGGGCCTCCTGTCCGCGCTTGCGCGCGAGCCGCAGAAGGGGCTGATGGCCAGCCTCGGTGACCGCGTGGCCCAAGGCGCGCTCACACCCGAGGCTGCCGCCGCCGAAATGCTCCGCCTCCTCGGTCGTCCGGCGTGACAGCGCTTGAGCCGGTCTTTGATGGCGAATTCCTTCAGGCCCGGCTCTGGCTTCCCGACCGCGAAACCACGGCGCTTTACGTCACTTTCCGGCAATGGGTTCCCGAGCCCGGCCGGTTCGAGGACCGCGGCGTCGTCCGGCGCGCGCTTGCCGCGGGCCTTGCTCACCTGCACATCCAGAGCCGCGAGAACGACTGGTTCCTGAATCCGGAGACCGTCGCGCTTGAAGATTCCCTCCGTGCCACCCGCGCCCGGTTCCTGACGGCCCGCGCCCTCGGCTTTTCGATGGGCGCCTTTGCCGCCCTGCGCTTTTCGGCCGCCCTGCGCCTCAACCAGGCGCTTCTCGTCTCGCCGCAAGTCTCGCTCTTTCCCGGTCTCGTCCCCTGGGAAGACCGCTATCCGGAGGCTGTGGCCTTCGATCCGGTCGCCGGCGATCTCGCCCGCCACGCCCGAAAGACCCTCGCCGGGGTCGTCGCCTTCGACCCGTTCCACCGCCTCGACACCCTGCATGCCCGGGACATCATGGCACTTTTCCCCGGCATCCGGCCTGCCGCGCTGCCCTTTGGCGGACATCCCGGCACGGCGGCCCTTGCCCAGGCCGGTGGCTTTCGCGCCCTCCAGCGCCTCAGCCTGTCCTCCCGCCTTCGGGCACCCGAGGTCATCCGCCTGCACCGCGACCTTCGCGTCACCTCGCCGCGATACTGGCGCGAGCGCGCCGGAGCGCTGCTCGGCCGGAACCGCCCCGCCGAGGCCGCCATCGCGCTTGATCGCATAGAGGCGCTTCTGCCGTCGCCGCAAGAAGGATGACGATCCCCGGCCCCTCCTTCTGGCCGCAAACCCCAGCCCGAAGGCGCCCCGCCATGCAACGCGTCGAATCCGTCCTCGCCGCTTGACGCCGTCCGGGATTCCCCTTACACGCCCCCAATCGAATTCGAGGGCCGGGATTCCGCGCCTTCTCCCGCTTTTGACGAATCGAAGGAACACCGCAATGTCGCGCGTCTGCGAACTCACCGGCAAAGGGCCGATGTCGGGCAACACGATCAGCCATGCCCACAACAAGTCCCGCCGTCGCTTCCTGCCGAACCTGAACGAGGTCACCCTGATCTCGGACGTTCTTGGCCAGTCGTTCAAGCTGCGCGTCACTGCCGCTGCCCTGCGTTCGGTCGACCACCGTGGTGGCCTCGACGCCTATCTGGCCAAGGCGCGCGACGAAGAGCTTTCGGCCGCCGCGCTGAAGATCAAGAAAGACATCGCCAAGGCCCAGGCCGCCGCCTGATCCGGCTGTCCGTATCGCAAAGGCCCCGCCTTCGGATCGAAGGCGGGGCCTTTCGCGTTTTCGCCGGGGCCTGATCGGGTGGACTGCCAGCCAAGACTTCGCCGGGTAGGGTGGGCAATCTGCCCACCAACCGCTTCAAGAAAAGTCGGAACGTGCGTCAGAACACGCCGCGCCGGGGGTCAGCCGGCGCAATAGGCCTCGGCGGTCCGGCCAAAGCTCTTGTAGCGATCCCAGAAGGCATCGTCGGATTTCGACTGCGAAATCCAAGTCGCGTGCGCCGCTTCCGGGTCCTTGAAGAACTTCGCCGCCCGGCGCTGGTCGCCGCCCGACAGCGTCATGTCCGCCGCCTGCTGGATGCAGCCGCAGAGTGACCTATTGCCACCCCGGTCCGAGGACATGCAGGCCCGTTCGATCGGGCCAGCCGTCGCCGCGCCCGAAAACACCGAGAAAGACACCGCCATCGCGGCCGAAAACAGGTAGGATTTCATTTGCTCTGCCTCATTGCCGGCCCGGGGCGTGCGGTCCGCACCCTCCCTCACCGATCATTTTCTGCCACCCATCATGCCGGTTCCAAGAGTTTTTTTCAAGCCTGGCAGTGGCTTGGCAGATTTTGGCCGATTGCCGCAAAGGCTCGCGGAGCCTTTGCCTTCCGGCCACAAGATGCGGTAGGTCAGGGCAGAGACCGGCCAAACCACACGAAAACGTGAGACGCCATGCCACATGCCGCCCCCAGCCCCCGAACCCGCGCCCGCCGCCTGCATGAAAAGGCCGCCTATGACCGTGCCGTCATCGACGCCATCCTCGACGCGATGCCGGTCGCCCATGTCGGCCATGTCGTCGATGGCAGTCCCGTGGTCATCCCCACCCTGCAATGGCGCGAAGGCGACCGGATCTACTGGCACGGCTCTTCGGCCAGCCGGATGCAGAAGCGCGCAGCAGGCGCCCAGGTCTGCGTCACCGTCACCCTGACCGACGGCATGGTCCTCGCCCGCTCCGGTTTCGAGCATTCGGTCAACTACCGCTCGGTCATGGTCTTCGGGCAGGCCGATGTGGTGGAAGGCGCCGAAGCCAAGACCGCACATCTCCGCGCGATGATGGACCAGCTTTTCCCCGGCCGCTGGGACGCCCTGCGCCCGATCACCGAGCAGGAGCTGAAGGCCACCCGCATCCTGTCGCTTCCCCTGACCGAGGCTTCCGCGAAGATCTCCACCGGCCACGCCACCGAGACACCGGGGGACGAGAGCTGGCCGGTCTGGGCCGGGGTCATTCCGATCCGGCTGACCGTGGGCACACCGGAAGGCGCCCCCGATCTGGTGCCCGGCATGCCCGTGCCCGAATACGCGAGGACCTACCGCATCGGCTGAAGCCGCTCATCGCCCGCCTGCGACTTCGTAGCTGCTCGCTCTGGTCATGCCCCCGCGACGAGAAGTCGAAGACGCACGAGGAGCCTCTTTCGCGGCCTTGCAGCACAGGCTATATGCGCCCCCATGATCACGCTCGACCGCATCCGCAACTTCTCCATCGTGGCCCATATCGACCACGGCAAATCCACGCTCGCCGACCGGCTGATCCAGTCGACGGGCACGGTCGCCGAACGCGACATGCAGGCCCAGCTTCTCGACTCGATGGATATCGAGCGTGAACGCGGCATCACGATCAAGGCCAACACCGTCCGGATCGAATATCCGGCCAAGGACGGCCAGACCTATATCCTGAACCTGATCGACACCCCCGGCCACGTCGACTTTGCCTATGAAGTCTCTCGCTCGATGCGTGCCGTCGAGGGCTCGCTGCTGGTGGTCGACGCGTCGCAGGGCGTCGAAGCGCAGACCCTGGCCAACGTCTATCAGGCCCTCGACGCCGGGCACGAGATCGTCCCCGTCCTGAACAAGATCGACCTCCCCGCCGCCGAGCCGGAGCGGGTCAAGCAGAACATCGAGGACGTGATCGGCCTCGACGCCAGTGACGCCATCCCGATCAGTGCCAAGACCGGCCTCGGCATCCCCGACGTGCTGGAGGCCATCGTCCAGCGCCTTCCCGCCCCGAAGGGCGACCGCAACGCGCCCCTCAAGGCCATGCTGGTCGACAGCTGGTATGACGCCTATCTCGGCGTCGTCGTCATGATCCGCATCATCGACGGCGTGGTGAAAAAGGGCGACCGCATCAAGATGATGCAGACCGGAGCGGTCTACGGCATCGACAAGCTGGCCGTCCTGAAACCGCAGATGCAGGACATCGCCGAACTTGGACCGGGCGAGATCGGCGTCTTCACCGCCTCGATCAAGCAGGTCCGCGACACCAAGGTCGGCGACACCATCACCCACGAACGCAAGCCGACCGACGCACCGCTCCCCGGCTTCAAACCCTCGGTCCCGGTCGTCTTCTGCGGCCTCTTCCCGGTCGATGCCAACGACTTTGAAGCTCTCCGCGACGCCATCGAGAAGCTGGCCCTGAACGACGCCTCCTTCACTTACGAGATGGAGACCTCCGCCGCCCTCGGCTTTGGCTTCCGCATGGGCTTCCTCGGCCTCCTCCACCTCGAAGTCGTCCGCGACCGCCTTGAACGGGAATACGACCTCGACCTGATCACCACCGCGCCCTCGGTGGTCTTCAAGCTTTACATGAAGGATGGCGAGGTCCGCGACCTGCACAACCCCGCCGACATGCCCGACCTCACCTATGTCGACCACATCGAGGAACCGCGCATCAAGGCGACGATCATGGTTCCCGACGAATACCTCGGCGATATCCTGAAGCTCTGCCAGGACCGCCGCGGCATCCAGCTGAACCTCACCTACGCAGGCTCCCGCGCGATGGTCGAATACGACCTGCCGCTGGCCGAAGTGGTGTTCGACTTCTACGACCGCCTGAAATCGGTGACCAAGGGCTACGCCAGCTTCGACTACCAGATCAGCGAATATCGCGAGGACAACCTGGTGAAGATGTCGATCCTGGTGAACGACGAACCCGTGGATGCGCTGTCGATGATGGTCCACCGCGACCGGGCCGAGGCGCGCGGTCGGTCCATGGTCGAGAAACTGAAAGACCTGATCCCCCGCCACATGTTCAAGATCCCGATCCAGGCGGCCATTGGAGGGAGGGTGATCGCGCGCGAGACCCTGTCGGCGATGCGCAAGGACGTGACCGCCAAATGCTACGGCGGCGACGCGACGCGGAAGAAGAAGCTTCTGGAGAAGCAGAAAGCCGGCAAGAAGAAGATGCGCCAGTTCGGCAAGGTCGAGATCCCGCAGGAAGCGTTCATCGCGGCGCTGAAGATGGATGGGTAAGGGGGAATGCCGCCACAATCGCGTGGTTGCCCTTCGGAGTCTCCCTTATCAAGACTAGAAAAGTGTATTCATAGACTGTTTCTGAGAGCAGCCACAGACTGCCAGCATCATTGCCGCTCGCAAGCAATATCGCTTCCGAACGGCGTTTAGCACTTACAACTGACAAGGGGTGGCCCTCGTCGGCTCGCTCAAGCAGCGTCAGAAGTTCCGCTGCCGAATCTTCGTTAAGCGACAGCCCTCGCGTTAGGAGCCGAAGGGCTTCAGGCAGGTCGGGATCCATAGGATTCTCCCCCGTTGATTTTTGTCCAGAGTGTCCAGCATCACGTTCACTCCCTTGCGCTGCCTGCGCTTTTTTGGTGGTATTATGAACACATATTTACCACATCGAAGACACATTACAAGGATAAAAATTTGCACATGGCGCAAGGATGGGCTATATACTTCCTCGTGAACCGCTCCCTTCCGCGATCGTGCAGGGGGGAATTTGCACCATGGAGCAGAGCAATGGACAACGCATCGGCCAAGCGCTTGAGCATCATCATCAGCGACGACCTTGATCGCTTGATTGATGATCTCGCGAGTGAGGCGGGCACCTCTCGGACGGATATCGTCCGCCGTGCGCTCGCCGTCATGAAGGCATTCAAGCAACAGAAGGAAAAAGGCAGAGGCCACATAGGGTTCGTTGAGGATGCTCGAAAACTAGATGTTGAGATCGTGAACGTCCTATAAGGGTTGCTATGGCGAGGTGGTCTTGAGTAGCTCGGGTGGCACTGACGATACTGACAAGGGTGGCGTCAAGACGGCGCCGAAGCAGGTCTTAGCTTCGGCGCCGGAGCAGATTGACGCCCTACAGGTCATTGTACGCAAGGACCTACGAGAGGCTCCTTATCATGAGCGGCGCGATCATAGAATCACAACCGCGGCGCTCGGCGTCATAGTCCTCTCTGCTGTTACCTCATGTATTGGGCTTCTCTACCCAATGTTGTACCCACCGGATCTGTGCCCAGGGACCGAGATTTGCCCAACACCCGAGCCTCTCGAGTGGCCCGCTGAGATGCTTCGTCTGTCGTTAGTTGCCTCATTAGCATTCGTAATGGGTAACAACGGAAAGCAAGCGTAGGGTGCGTGTTCACACGCACCTTCTTAGCCGCCGCCTCACCTCACCCAAGGCACCGCCTCCCCCCAATCCTTCCTCTCCCCCGCCGCAAACCGCTGCTGCCGGATTTCCTGCATCCGCGCCTTCAGCGCCTGCGCCGCCTCCGGCCCCGCGTCCTCCCACTCTTCACCCGTCACCTTCGCCACATCCCCGAACTGCGGCTTCGGCCCGTCCGTCCCCTCCTCCTGCCGCCGCCGGCAATGCGCCAGGGTCCATGCCCGGACCCCGCACAGCAAAACGGGGCGGTCGCCCGCCCCGCGCAGGTCGGGCTTCAGCCCGGCTCTCTTGACCCGGTGGTTACTTGCACACCCCAAGGTCGTCGCAGAATACCCCTGCGGCTCCGCCGACGACCGCGCCTGTCACGGCGTTGCCGCCGGTGACGTCCGCGATCACCGCCCCGCCTGCGGCACCCGCAAGGCCGCGTTCGGTGTCGGTATCAAGGCAGCCCGACAGGGTCAGGGCAACGGCCAGAAGGCCGGACAGTTTCACGAGTTTCATCGGTTTTCCCTTCAGGTTCACAGCTCCGATTCTGCCCGTCCGCCGCGACCTCTGCATGGGGCAAAGCAACCTGGCCGGGCGGCTCGGCAGGCTTCCACCCATCGCGCCGGGCAAAACCGGCGGCTCTCTGCCTAGAGGCGCGTTCGGGTCCTTCCGGCCCCTTCGATGACTGCCGCTTGTCCGGTTTCAGGGCCGCGGCCGGGTTCGCAGACCGAAGCCCCTTAACCTTCTGTTAATCAACCCCTGCGACGCTCGCGCGATGAAAGCCTTCGTCCCTCTCCTCTTCCTCGCCGCCTGCGCCTCGCCTGCGCCGGAGTTCATGGGTGCCACCCGCACCGATGTCACGCTGAACGGCCGTGACTACACCGTCTTCCAGAAGGGTGAGCGGGTCGAGGTCATCCGCCTCGGCTATGCAAGGCGGGGTGAGCATCAGGCGATCCGCGCCACGATGATCGAACTCATCCCCCGCGTCACGGGTTGCCGCTTGCGCGAGGCGACCCTGACCGGCGACAGCGGGGAAATGCGGGGGTCGCTGGACTGTCCGGCTTGACTTGGGACCAAGATGCGCCAAGAAGCGGGGCACCGAAACCGGGGCCTCGCCATGCGACAGATCGACCTCTCCCGCAGCCTGCCGCATGCGCGGATCGCCGAGCTTCCGAACCCCTATTTCGGCAAGGTCCGCGACTGCTACGACCTGACCGACGGCACCCGCCTCCTGGTCTCCTCCGACCGGATTTCCGCCTTCGACCAGATCCTTGCGGTGATCCCCTGGAAGGGCCAGGTGCTGACCCAACTGGCACGCTACTGGTTCGACCACACCGCCGACATCGCGGCGAACCACGTCATCGGCTATCCGGACCCGAACACCGTCCACTGCAAGCGCGTCACGATCCTGCCGGTGGAAGTGGTCGTCCGCGGTTATCTGGCGGGAACCACCTCGACCTCGATCCTGACGCAGTACAAGGCCGGCGCGCGTGAAATGTATGGCCACAGCCTTCCCGACGGGTTGCGCGACAACCAGGCCTTGCCGCAGCCCATCATCACGCCCACGTCAAAGGCCTTCGATGGTGGTCACGACGAACCGCTGACTGCACAGGAGATCATCGGCACCGGCCTTCTGACCCAAGGCCAGTGGGATGAGGTCAGCCGGAAAGCCCTTGCCCTCTTTGCCCGCGGGCAAGAGATGGCGGCCAGGCGCGGCCTGATCCTGGTCGACACGAAATACGAATTTGGCGCGGATGCCGAGGGCAACATCCTTCTCGCCGACGAAATCCACACGCCCGATTCCAGCCGTTACTGGATGGCAGAGGGTTACCCGACCGCGTTCGAGACTGGCCAGCGACCGCCCAGCTTCGACAAGGATGTGATCCGTTCCTGGGTCGTTGCGCGCTGCGATCCCTACAAGGACAAGGTCCCCGAAATCCCGCTGGCCATGATCGAGAAGACCGCAAGGGTCTACATCGACGCCTTCGAGATGATCACCGGACAGACCTTCGTCCCGGACGCCAGCGAGGCGACGCCGCTGGACCGCATCCGCAAGAATCTCGCCCCTTACTTCACCAGCTGATTGTTTGCGCTAACATACGGAAACCGGCTAGACTGCCGGGAAAAAGGGGAAGGGGAAGGCGATGATTCTCAGCTGTGGCGAAGCCCTGAT
Organism: Rhodobacterales bacterium; assembly: GCA_017303485.1. Classification (GTDB taxonomy): domain Bacteria; phylum Pseudomonadota; class Alphaproteobacteria; order Rhodobacterales; family Rhodobacteraceae; genus Tabrizicola. The sequence continues at coordinate 14,972 of JAFLCY010000067.1, read as the reverse complement.
CGACATGCTGCCCAGAACCTCGACCGGGGGCGAGGCCTGCTTTGCGCCCTATGCCGGTGGGGCGGTGTTCAACACGGCCATCGCGCTGGGGCGGCTGGGGGTGCCATCGGCGTTTTTCTCCGGCGTGTCCAATGACATGCTGGGCGAAATCCTTGCCGACTCGCTGGCGGCCTCGAAGGTGGACACCCGCTATCTCGCGCGGTCGGACCGGCCCACGACCGTGGCCTTCGTCAAGCTGGTGAATGGCCAGGCGACCTATGCCTTCTACGACGAGGCGACGGCGGGGCGGATGCTCTCGACCGCCGACCTGCCGGACCTGCCGGATGAGGTCGATACCATCTTCCTCGGCGGGATCAGCCTGGTGAACGATCCCGCGGCCTCGACCTACGAGGCGCTGCAGGCCCGCGAAAGCGCGAGGCGCGTCACCATGGTCGATCCAAATATCCGTCCCGGTTTCATCGCCGGGAAGGAGACGGAGTACCGCGCCCGGATCGAGCGGATGGTGGCCCACGCCGATATCGTCAAGCTTTCGGACGAAGACCTGCACTGGCTGGAAGGGCAGGGCGACCTGACCGCCCTTGCGCGGGGAATCCTGTCCCGGGGGCCGAAGATCGTCTACATCACCGAAGGCGCCAGCGGCGCCCGGGCGGTGACGGCCACGCAGGATATTTTCGTCGCAGCCCAGAAGGTTACGGTCGTCGATACCGTGGGCGCCGGGGATACGTTCAACGCCGGGGTCCTGGCCGCGCTGCATCAGGCCGGGGCGCTGACCAAGGCCGGCCTTGCCGCCCTGTCCGATGCCACACTGACGGCGTCGCTTGCCCTCGGCACACGCGCGGCGGCGGTCACCGTCTCCCGCGCCGGGGCCAATCCGCCCTGGGCCGACGAGCTGTGAGAGCGATCCTCCAGCGGGTCAGCGAGGCACAGGTCCGGATCGATGGTGCCGTGGTTGGCCAGACCGGCAAGGGCTTTCTGATCCTGGTCTGCGCGATGGGCGGCGATACCGAGGCCCAGGCCGAAAAGCTTGCGGCCAAGGTCGCCAAGCTGCGCGTTTTCAAGGATGATCAGGGCAAGATGAACCTGTCGCTGGGCGACATCGGCGGCGGCGCCCTCGTTGTCAGCCAGTTCACCCTGGCCGCCGACCTGCGCGGCAATCGGCCAGGCTTTTCCACCGCGGCCCCCCCGGCCGAGGGAGAACGGCTCTACCTTCACTTCGCCCGGGCGCTGGAAATGGAAGGCGTTCCGGTCGCCACCGGCCGCTTTGGCGCCGACATGGCGGTCAGCCTGGTGAACGACGGGCCGGTGACCATCTGGATGGACACCGACCAGTCCTGATCAGTTGAACGGGTTGCCCGGGGTCCGCTTGGTGATCACGTCGCCACAGTCGATCAACGCCGAGATCGAGGCACTGGACCCGGCCAGCGAGTAGTTCTGCACATCCGTCCCGCCATTGTCGCGCAGATACAGGCGGTTCCCGCGCGCGACTTCGGTGATGAAATTCACCCCGGCCTGGCTGTCCGGCAGATAGAACAGCACCGAATTCTTGTAAAGCTCGGCGCCGGTCAGGTTCCATGGCGCGCGGCGGTCAATCTGCACGCCAAGATCGGCGGTCTGGCCTTCGCCGAACTCCCATGCGGTTGAATAGAACTGCAACTGCACCGCACCGTCCGGAAAGGTCCAGATCATGAAGCTTTCGCCGGGGGCCTTCACCTCGGCCACGCAGCCGACCGAGCCGTCATCCCAGCCGACGACCGAAACCTGCCAATGCTTGTGCGAAAACAGCACTTCGGACTCTTGTGCGTCTGCAACCCCAACCGATGCCGCGATCAATGCGGCTGCCAAACCTGTGTGAAACTTCATATTCCTAGTCCCGTGAATGCGTCCCTTCACCGATTTGTCGCGCCCCCGGACGATTCACGCAAATGAAACTTGCCGTCATGCACGCGACAGCCTGTCCACTGTGGCAGGGTCAGGCCGCCCATTCCCACGGGTTCGAGAACTGGCCAAGGACCGAGGCGACCGCCGCGTCCTCGACAGTGCCGGATTTCGAAAGCTGCGCGACAAGCCCGCGCTTCTTGTCCTCGATCACCGCCGAAACGCTGACAGGCAGGCCAGCCTCGGCCAGCGCGGCATCGTAGGTCCGGGTGATCGCCATCCGGCGCAGGTCTGGCTTGAACACCTTGCCCACCGCGGTCTTCGGCAATTCCGGAAGGATTTCCAGATACTTGGGTATGGCCGCCCGCTCGCTGATGTGCTTGCCTGCATAGGCCATCAGGTCTTCGACCGTGGCCGAGGCGCCCTTGACCAGCTCGACATAGGCCGCGGGCAATTCGCCGGCATGGGCGTCCGGCTGGCCGATGGCACCGACAAATCCCACCGCCTCATGCCCCATCAGGGCCTCTTCGATGATCGCCGGGTCGATGTTGTGGCCGCCGCGGATGATCAGGTCCTTCGCCCGCCCGGTGATGAACAGATAGCCGTCCGCGTCGATCCGCCCAAGGTCGCCGGTGCGCAGGAAGCGCCCTTCGGCAAACAGCTCGCGGTTCTTGTCGGCCTCGGTATAGGTCGAGCCTTCGAAGACACCGGGGTTCGAGACGCAGATCTCGCCCACCTCGTCCACCGCGCATTCGCGATAGTCGGTCGCGCCCTGCTTGGTCAGGATGCGGACGTTGCAATAGGGGAACATCAGCCCGACCGAGCCGATCTTCTTTTCCCCGCTCGGCGGGTTGACCGAGACAAGGCAGGTGGCTTCGGTCAGCCCGTAGCCCTCGACGATCTCGATCCCGGTTTCCTTCTTGAAGCGGTTGTAAAGCTCGATCGGCAACGGAGAGGAACCGGAGAAGGCGTTCTTCAGGCTGGAGATGTCAGCATTGACCGGGCGCTGCATCAGGGCGGCCAGCGCCGTGGGCACGGTGATCATGTAGGTCACCTTGTAGCGTTCGACCAGCTTCCAGAAATTGTCGAACACCCCCTCGCCGCGATAGCCCTGCGGGGTCGGGAAGACCACATGCGCGCCAGAGCCGATCATGGACATCAGGATCGGATAGCAGGCGAAAACGTGGAACAAAGGCAGCGGGCAGATCGCCACGTCGGTCGGCTTGAACAGCAGCGTCGCCCCAAGCCAGCCGTTGTAGACCATGCCCGAGACCTTGTGTTGGGCGACTTTGGGCATGCCCGTGGTCCCGCCGGTGTGGAAATAGGCGGCGACGCGGTCGTCCAGGATGTCTGGGAAGGTCAGCCTGTCGGCGGGCATCCGGGCCATTTCAACGCCGAAGTCCTTGACGTTCGCGGTGTGGCTTACCGGGTTCTTCGGGCGCACGAAGGGAACGATGAACTTCTTGAGGCCGGAGAGGTAAGGGACAAGGTCGACCTCCAGCACGGTCTTGACGTTCGGGGCGAACTGCACTGCCTCGCCCACCTTCTGCGCCAGATCGGTCTTCGGAAAGGCCTTCAGCGTGACCACCACCTTGGCCCCGGTCTCGCGCAGGATGGCGCTGATCTTGTCGGGTTCCAGCAGCGGGTTGATCGGGTTGACGATCCCGGCCACCGCCCCGCCCAGAAGCGTGATCGCCGTTTCCATCGCGTTCGGCATGATGAAAGCGACAACGTCCTTCTCGCCCACGCCGAGCGAGCGGAACAGGTTCGCCGCCTGCGTCACCTTGGCGTGCAATTCAGTCCAGGTCAGCGTGACCTTCTTCGTCTCCGGGCCGGAGAGAAGCTGGTAGCTGATCGCCGGGCGCGCGCCATGGGCGGTCTTGGTCCGGGTCAGGTAGTCATACATCGACCGCGCCTGGCCGCGATCGGCCCAGGGCATCTCGGCTTCAATGGCCTTCAGGTCCGCTGCATTGGCGAATGTCGTCATCGGTTCCTCCCCTTCGTGCCCGCTTGTTCCGCAGGCTTCAGAGAAACATGGGGGTCGGAATCGCGTTTGTGAAGCCGGTTTGTCCCGACCTGTCCGGCCGGGACGCAGCGTCAATGCGCGCCGTCGGTGAACTGAAGCCGCGCCAGGCGGGCATAAAGCCCGTCTTCGGCCACCAGTTGGTCGTGCGTGCCCTGCGCGACGATCCGGCCTTGATCGAAGACCACGATCCGGTCGGCGCGCTTCACGGTGGCCAGGCGATGCGCCACCACCAGTGTCGTCCGCCCCTCGGCCAGCTTGTCGACCGCGGCTTGCACCAGCCGCTCGCTTTCGGCGTCGAGCGCGCTGGTCGCCTCGTCCAGAAGCAGGATCGGCGCATCGCGCAGGATCGCCCGGGCGATGGCCACCCGCTGCTTCTGCCCGCCGGACAGCATCACCCCGCGTTCGCCGAGATAGCTGTCATAGCCCTGCGGCAGCGCGGTCAGGAAGTCATGCGCGGCGGCAGCCATCGCCGCGGCCTCGACCTCGGCATCCGTGGCATCCAGCCGGCCAAAGCGGATGTTCTCGCGCGCCGAGGTGGCAAAGATCACCGGGTCCTGCGGCACCAAAGCGATGAACTGGCGAAAGTCGCTGCGCGCAAGATCGGTCAGCGCCAGCCCGTCCAGGGTGATCCGGCCCGACTGCGGGTCGTAAAACCGCATCAGCAGTTGCAGGATCGTGGTCTTGCCCGCGCCCGAAGGTCCGACCAGCGCCACGGTCTCACCGGGCTTCACATGCAGCGAGACCCCGTTCAGCGCCGAAGCCTCGGGCCGGGCCGGATAGCGGAAGGTCACGTCCTCGAACGCGATCTCGCCGCGCACCGGGCGGGGCAGGGCGACGGGGCGCAGTGGATCCTGCACCGAATCCTCGGTCCCGAGCAGCTCCACCAGCCGCTCGGTCGCGCCCGCCGCGCGCTGCAACTCGCCCCAGATTTCCGACAGCGCGCCAACGGCACCCGCCACCATCACCGCATAGATCACGAACTGGATCAGCGCGCCGACCGACATCGCCCCGCCGCGCACGTCCCGCGCGCCGATCCACAACACGCCCACCACCCCGGCAAAGACCAGGAAGATCACGATCACCGTCATCACTGCCCGGGTCTTGATCCGCTCCTTGGCCGAGACAAAGCTCTTCTCGGTCACTTCGGCGAACTCGCCCCGGGTTGCCGCCTCATGGGTAAAGGCCTGCACCGTCTGCACCGAGGACAGCGCCTCGGAGGCCGAGCCGGAGGAGGCCGCGATCCAGTCCTGGTTTTCCCGCGACAGCCGCCGGAGCTTGCGCCCCAGCACGATGATCGGAACGATGATCGCTGGCACCACCAGCAGCACGAGGCCGGTCAGCTTGGCCGAGGTCAGGAAAAGCAGCACCAGACCGCCCAGCAATATCAAAAGGTTGCGCAGCGCGATCGAAACCGATGAGCCGATCACCGACAGGATCAGCGTGGTATCGGTGGTGATCCGGCTCAGGACCTCGCCCGTCAGGATGCGCTCGAAGAACGCAGGGGACATGCCCAGTACCCGGTCGAACAGCGCCCGGCGGATGTCGGCCACCACCCGCTCGCCCAGCCGGGTCACGAAATAGTAGCGCAAGCCGGTGCCCACCGCGAGCAGCGCCGCAATCGCCAGCGCCGCGCCGAAATATTTGTCCAGAAGTGCGACCTGCGCCGTGTTGAACCCGTCCACCACCCGGCGCACCGCCAGCGGCAGCACCAGACTGACCACCGCCGTCAGGATCAGCGCCAGCCCCGCCAGCCCCGCCAGACCGCGATAGGGCCAGAGGAACGGAACCAGCCCGCGCAGCGCGCCAACCCGTTTCGACTTCGGCCGATCCTCGATTGCGGATGTGTCCGACATTTGTCCGTTGCCTCATGCGATTTCGGGCACGGGTGTAGTCTGCCAGCGCCCTGCCGACAAGCATTCGCGCCCGCGACCTGGGGCCGCGCCGGGCTCTGTGCGGGTTGCCCCTTTCGCAGGCCTGCGCGCCGTGCCACGCTGGCGCGATGACCGATACCCAGCATTTCCCCGCCGAAGACGGCGCCCGCCTTGCCTACCGCGACGAAGGCCGTGGCCTGCCGCTTCTGTGCCTGCCCGGCCTGACGCGGGCCATGTCCGATTTCGACTATCTCGTCCCCCACCTGCCGCCCCTGCGCCTGATCCGGATGGACTACCGGGGGCGCGGTGACAGCGACTGGACCGGCGCCGCCACCTACACCGTCGCGCAAGAGGCGAAGGATGCGCTGGCGCTGCTAGACCACCTTGGCGTCGGCAAGGCGGCGATCCTCGGCACCTCGCGCGGCGGGCTGATCGGAATGCTCCTCGGTGCCACTGCGCGCGACCGGGTACTGGGGCTCTGCCTCAACGACGTCGGGCCAGAGATCGCCAAGGGCGGCCTGACCCGCATCTTCGACTATGTCGGCCGCAATCCGGCGGGCCGCACGCAAGCTGGCTATGCCGAACGCCTCTCCCGCAGCCCCGGCTTCGCGGGCGTGCCGATGGCGCGCTGGCTTGAGGAGGCGCGCAAGCTCTCCATTGAGACCCCGGACGGCCTGCGCATTCCCTACGATCCCGCCCTGCGCGAGGCCTTCCTTCAGGCCTTCGAAGGCCCGCCCGTCGATCTCTGGCCGCTCTTCGACGCGCTGCAGGGCCTGCCCCTCGCGCTGATCCGCGGTGCGAACTCCGACCTGCTGACCGCCGCCACGGCGGCGAAGATGCGCAACCGCCGTCCCGACATGGGCTTCGCGGAAGTGCCGGACCGCGCGCATATCCCCTTCCTCGACGAACCCGAGGCCCTGGCCCTGATCCACGGCTTCCTGAAAGGCCTTGCATGACTGACATCGCGCTGATCGAAGCCGCCGCCTCGCGACTGGCCGGCCATGTCCGCCGCACGCCATTCCTCAACGCGCCCCTTCTCGACCGCCTTTCCGGCCGGCGCATCTTCGTCAAGGCCGAGTGCCTGCAAGTTACCGGCAGCTTCAAGGCGCGCGGCGGCTGGTCCGCCGTTTCGGCGCTTGACCCAAAGGCCCGCGCCCGCGGCGTTATCGCCTATTCCTCCGGCAACCACGCGCAGGGCGTCGCCCATGCCGCCGCAAGCCACGGCGCTCCCTGCGTCATCCTCATGCCCTCCGATGCCCCGCAGGTGAAGATTGCCAACACCCGCGCCTATGGGGCCGAGGTCGTCCTCTACGACCGCGCGGCCGAGAACCGCGATGCCATCGGTGCCCGCCTCTCCGCCGACCGGGGCCTGACGCTGATCAAGCCCTATGACGATCCGCAGGTGATCGCGGGGCAGGGAACCGTCGGGCTGGAACTGGCCGATCAGGCGCATGAGGCCGGGATCGCCGATGCCCCCGTCTTCGTCCCCTGCGGCGGGGGCGGCCTCTCCTCCGGCATCGCCCTGGCCCTCTCGGCCCGCGCCCCGGGCCTTCAGGTCCGTACCGCCGAGCCTGCGGGGTTTGACGACATGGCCCGGTCACTGGCCAGCGGGACCCGGCAGAAAAACCCCGCCCCCGGCGGCTCGATCTGCGACGCGATCCTCACCCCCACGCCCGGAGATCTGACCTTGCCCATCCTGTCCCGCCTGGCCGGGCCGGGGGCCGTGGTCAGCGACGATCAGGCCCTGCGCGCGATGGCCCTGGCTTTCACCCATCTGCGCATCGTGCTGGAGCCCGGCGGCGCCGCCGCGCTGGCCGCTGTCCTTTTCGGCGAGGACCTTCCCGACACGGTCATCGCCATCGCCACCGGCGGCAATGTCGACCCGGCCACCTTCACCGCCGCGCTGGACCGCTTCGCGTGACGCTGGTCTGGCTTGACGACCTGCGGCTGAACGCCGACCTCACCGGCCCCGCCAATGCCCCGCCGCTGGTCCTGATCCACGGCCTCGGCCTCGACCTGCGGCTCTGGGAGGCGATCCTGCCCCGCCTTCGCACCCGCACCCTGCGCCTCGACCTGCGCGGCCACGGGGCGTCCGACACACCCCCGCCGCCCTATGCCATGGGCACACTGATCCGCGACGTCGAACGGCTGATGACCCATTTTGCCCTGGCGGACGCTGTCGTCGTCGGCGCGGGCGAGGGCGGTCTCATCGCGCAGGGGCTGGCGGTGAAGCGCCTCGATCTCGTCCGCGCCATGGTGCTGACCGGATCAGCCACCCGCTTCGCCAACCCGGACATCTGGGAGGGCCGCCTGAAACGGCTGAAGGCCACCGGCCCCGACCTTGACGCCGAATGCGCCGCTCTCCTGGGCCCGAGCTGGCGAACCGCGCCCGACCTTGGCCTGGTCCGCGACATGCTGAGGGATACCCGTCCCGATGGCTGGCTGGGTTTCGCCGCCGCCACCGCCACCGCCGATTTCTACCAGACCTCCGCCACGCTGAAACTGCCGTCCCTGGTGCTGGCCGGGGCCGACGACCGCAAGACCCCGCCCGACCTGCAACGCGAACTGGCCGACCTGATCGCAGGATCGCAGTTTCACCTCCTGCGCGGGGGCTGCCATGTGTCAATGCTGACGCAACCCGCCCCATTCGCCGAGGCATTGACCTCGTTTCTGGTGCGCATCGGCCATGCCTGACAGTCGGTGTTTGTCCTAATAGAACATTCTGGACCAGAAGCCCGCCACTATCCGCGCGTGGCTTTTCAATATCATGCATATTGCCGAACGCAGTTCCATTACGCCGGCAGTTCCATTCACGCCATGTCCTGTCGCGGATGAAGGGTCCGATAGGTCCAATCCCCCCTAACTTGCTCTTTTGTGAAATACTCCACGGGGGTGCGGGGGTGTGAAACCCCCGCCTCCTTCAGCCAGGGGAACCGCGCCATGAAGCTCAAGGACCTTGAAATCTTCACCGTCGCCCCGCCCTTCCCCGGCTGGGGCGGGCGCTACTGGATCTTCCCGAAGATCACCACCGACACCGGCATCACCGGCTATGGCGAATGCTATGCCTCCACCGTCGGCCCCAAGGCGATGCGGGCCGTCATCGAGGATGTCTTCGAACGCCACATGCAGGGCGAGAACCCGGAAAACATCGAGCTGATGTTCCGCCGCGCCTATTCCGCGGGTTTCACCCAGCGTCCCGATCCCACGGTCATGGGCGCCTTCGCCGGATTGGAAATCGCCTGCTGGGACATTCTCGGCAAGGCCCGCAACCGGCCCGTCTACGCGCTCCTCGGCGGCCGGATGAACGACCGCATCCGCAGCTATACCTACCTCTACCCCGAGCCCGGCAAGGAATCGGCCGATTTCTGGGTCAGCCCGGACGCCGCCGCCGAGGCCGCCGTCCGCTTCATGAAACTAGGGTTCACCGCCGTCAAGTTCGACCCTGCCGGTCCCTACACCATCCGCGGCGGCCATGAGCCCGCGATGTCCGACATCACCCGCTCGGTCGCCTTCTGCAAGGCAATCCGCGAGGCGGTGGGCGACCGCGTCGATCTCCTCTTCGGCACCCATGGCCAGTTCACCACCCCGGGTGCAATCCGGCTGGGGCGTGAGTTGGAACCCTACAACCCGCTCTGGTACGAAGAACCCATTCCCCCAGACAATCTCCTGGAATTCGCCGAGGTCGCGAAATCTGTCCGGGTGCCGCTGGCCACCGGCGAACGGCTGACGACGAAATACGAATTTGGCACCCTCCTCCGCGCGGGCGGAGTGAAAATCCTCCAGCCTGCCCTCGGCCGTGTCGGCGGCATCTGGGAGGCGAAGAAGATCGCCGCCATGGCAGAAATCTTCAACGCCGAGATGGCTCCGCATCTTTACGCAGGCCCGGTCGAATGGGCGGCGAACATCCACCTGTCTGCCTCGATCCCGAACCTCCTGATCGCCGAAACCATCGAGACCGGCGGAGCCTTCCACCAGAAACTCATCCGCAATTCGATCAAGTGGGAGGATGGCTACATCCTGCCCCCTGAAGCGCCCGGCCTTGGCATCGACTTTGACGAGGATGTCGCGCGCGCCCATCCCTACACCGGCACCGCGCTCCATCTGCAGATGCAGGAGGCGCCCTGTGACTACCGACATGGCAACCGTTTCGAAGGCGGTGCGCCCAGCTCCATCACCTGACCGCCGTCCGTGGCAACGCCGTCCAAGTGGCTCGATGCCACGAGGACGGCCCCCTGTCTGAAGAAATGGCGGGCCCGGAAGGACTTGAACCCTCAACCTCGGACTTAGAAGGTCCTTGCTCTATCCAGTTGAGCTACGAGCCCGCATCCCCGCCTTTTGCGACACGGCAAAAGATCAGGCAAGCACCTTCGTCATGAAGACCGAATTCGGGTCGAGGACATAGCCCTCGAACGGCGGGCATTCCGAAAACCCCGCACGCTCGTAAAGCCGCCGCGCCGGCAGGAACATCGACTGCGACCCGGTCTCCAGGCTCAGCCGACGGATCCCGTCGCTCTTCGCCGCGGCCATCAGGTGATCCAGCATCGCCTTCGAAAGCCCGCGGCCCCGCGCCTCGGCCAGGACATGCATCGACTTGATCTCGGCATGGCCCGCGTCGATCCGCTTGTAGGCGCCCATCGCCAGCGGCTTGCCGGCATCGCGCAGCACGAAGAAGGCGATATCGGGCCGGTCCAGCGCCGAGGCATCCATCATGTGAATGCTCTCGGGTGGCGTGTCGACATGCATGTCCGCGGTGTGCCGTTCCATCAGCAGCGCCAGATCCGCCCCGGTCGGCCGTTCCCGCGCGATCGTCGGATCAACGGCCATTCAATGCGTCCAGGCGCCCTTGCGGTCGGTGGCGAAATTCTCGCCATAGCCGCGCGGGCGGATGATGGCCTTGCGCGGCTTCGGCGCGACCACGTCGAAGTCCAGCCCCTTTTCGGCGGCATAGGCCTCGGCGGCCTCGCGCGTTTCGAACCGCAGCCGGACCTGGGCCTGGGTGTCGGAGGAAGAGGTCCATCCCATCAGCGGATCCACCTCGCGCTCCGAGGCCGGGGCGAATTCCAGCACCCAGAGATGCGTCTTCGCGGTGCCGGATTGCATGGCGGTCTTGGCAGGCTGGTAGATGCGGGCGCGCATGGAAAGTCCTCCGAACGTCCCCTGTGTTATTCCGAAGCTTTTCGGAAAGCGCAAGCACCTCGACCGGCAGAAAAGGCTGCCGGTCAGCGTCGGGGAGTGTGGAGTGGGGTAGGGTCGACGCCGACCGGCAGCTTGAGTTGCTGCTTGCCCCACCAATCTGACGCAAGGACCGGCCAAATTCAACCTAAAGTTGCATTTCTTTGGTGAAAACCCCGCGCCGTTGTGTCACCGCCGCGCCAGACGGATGATCCGGTAGCGGTTGTATTTGTGGAATGCTGCAGAGGTCCGGGTGGTGCCGGTCAGCCGCTCCATCAGATTCTCGCGCCGCTTGCGCGACAGGAAAAGGCCGATTCCCTTGGCAAGAGCCCAATGCGACTTCGGACGCTTGCTGCGAATCTCGTCCGAAACCCGCGTCACGCCATGGCCAAGCACATGGAACAGCGCCTGCTCCAGATCGATCGAGGGCGCGACGGCCTCGGTGATGTCCTCTTCCGCCTCGATCGCAAAGGCCGATCCTTCAAGTGCCGATGCGAAGGTCGTCAGGCGGTGCCCACCACCCGGCTGTGGCCCCTGGGTGCTGCGGCTCTTGTAGGCTTCGGTCCGGAAGCAGTCGGCAATCAGCACCTGCCCGCCCGGCGCCAGCAGCCGCGCGCATTTCGGCAGGCTTTCGTCCAGCGGGATGTACTGGAAGCTCTCGGAAAACAGGCACAGATCATAGGGGCCGCTGCCCGCGAACGCCTCGAAGGTGCATTCGTTGACCTTTGCCCCTTGCGCGGTCTGGCGGCAGCGCTCCGCCAGGAAGGGCGATGGCACGACGATCTCGACCGAATGTCCCAGCGCCAGAAGCTTCTTCGCGGTCTCCCCCGCGCCGCCCCCGATGTCCAGGATACGCAGCGGGCCTGCGGGCAGGTAGCCGAAAAGTTTCGCCGTATAGGCGTCCTGCGCCGCCCGCAGGTTCCCCGCGGTGACCTCCAGCCCGGTCCAGAGCCCGTAATGCAGGTTCTCGGCCCCGGTCAGCCAGCGGATGAACGCCAGCCCCACATCCAGCCCGACGGCCCGCGTGTCGATCTTCTTCGTCATCATGCACCTCTGGCCCAGTGCCTTAGCCGCTCGGACGGGTCACGGCAACGGTTTCGCCCAATCCTGCGGATCGCCGCTTGCATGGGAACAAAAACGGATCAAATCTGTCGCTTCCCCGATTCCATGAGGCGCATGATGCCGCACAACAACGCCAACGCCCTGACCGAGCGCCCGGACGTCCTGACCAAGCCCAAGCTTGAGGGCGGGCGGCGCTTTGTCATGTCCACGCCGTTCCAGCCAGCGGGCGACCAGCCGACTGCGATTGTCGAATTGACGGCGGGGGTGAACGCGGGCGAGCGGGACCAGGTGCTTCTGGGGGCCACCGGCACCGGCAAGACCTTCACAATGGCCAAGGTGATCGAGGAAACCCAGCGCCCCGCCATTATCCTGGCCCCGAACAAGACCCTCGCCGCGCAATTGTACGGCGAATTCAAGGGCTTCTTCCCCGAAAACGCCGTCGAATACTTCGTCAGCTACTACGACTATTACCAGCCCGAGGCCTATGTCGCCCGCACCGACACCTACATAGAAAAGGAATCCCAGATCAACGAACAGATCGACCGGATGCGCCACTCGGCCACCCGGGCGCTTCTGGAACGCGACGACGTGATCATCGTCGCCTCGGTCTCCTGCATCTACGGCATCGGCTCGGTCGAGACCTATTCGGCGATGACCGTCGACCTGATCGTCGGCCAGCTCTACGACCAGCGCAAGGTCATGGCCGACCTCGTCGCCCAGCAATACCGCCGCCTCGACGGCGCCTTCCAGCGCGGCGCCTTTCGCGTCCGGGGCGACTCCCTCGAAGTCTGGCCCGCCCACCTCGAAGACCGCGCCTGGCGGTTTTCCTTCTTTGGCGAAGAGCTGGAGGCGATCACCGAATTCGACCCGCTGACCGGCGCGAAAACGGACAGTTTCAAGCAGATCCGCATCTACGCGAACTCGCACTACGTCACCCCGCGCCCGACGCTGCAACAGGCGATCAAGGGCATCAAGGAGGAGCTGTTCCACCGCCTGAAGCAACTCACCTCCGAAGGCAAGCTTCTGGAAGCCCAACGCCTGGAACAGCGCTGCAACTTCGACCTCGAAATGCTGGAGGCCACCGGCTCCTGCGCCGGGATCGAGAACTATTCCCGCTACCTCACCGGCCGCGCCCCCGGCGAACCGCCGCCGACGCTGTTTGAATTCATCCCCGACAATGCCATTGTTTTCGCAGACGAATCCCACGTCTCGGTCCCCCAGATCGGCGGCATGTACAAGGGCGACTTCCGCCGCAAGTTCACCCTGGCCGAACACGGCTTCCGCCTGCCCAGCTGCATGGACAATCGCCCCCTCAAGTTCGAGGAATGGGACGCCATGCGCCCGCAATCCGTCTTCGTCTCCGCCACCCCGGCGGCCTGGGAGATCGAACAGACCGGCGGCGTCTTCACCGAACAGGTGATCCGCCCCACCGGCCTGCTCGACCCCCAGGTCGAAATCCGGCCGGTGGAAATGCAGGTCGACGACCTATTGGACGAAATCCGCAAGGTCTCTGCCCGGGGCCTCCGCACCCTCGTCACCGTCCTCACCAAGCGCATGGCCGAAGATCTGACCGACTACCTGCACGAACAGGGCATCCGGGTGCGCTACATGCACAGTGACATCGACACGATCGAGCGGATCGAAATCCTCCGCGATCTTCGGCTGGGGGCTTTCGACGCGCTGGTCGGGATCAACCTCCTCCGCGAGGGCCTCGACATCCCGGAATGCGGCCTCGTGGCAATCCTCGACGCCGACAAGGAGGGCTTCCTGCGCTCCGAAACCTCCCTCATCCAGACCATCGGCCGCGCTGCGCGAAATGCTGACGGACGGGTCATCATGTATGCCGACCGCATCACGGGCAGCATGGAGCGCGCGCTGGCCGAAACCAACCGCCGCCGCGACAAGCAGGAGGCCTACAACCTGAAACACGGCATCACGCCCGAGACGGTGAAGAAGAACGTCGAGGACGTGCTGGCCGGCCTCTGGCAGGGCGACACCGACCAAAGCCGGATCACGACCAAGGTCGACAAACCCATGGTCGGCCAGAACCTCGCCGCCCACCTCGACGCCCTGCGGCTACAGATGCGCAAGGCCGCCGAGAACCTGGAATTCGAGGAAGCCGCCCGCTTGCGGGACGAGGTGAAACGGCTGGAAGCCGTGGAACTCGCCGTCGCCGACGACCCCTTCGCCCGGCAGGAGGTGATCGAGGAAGCCGTGGAGGAGGCGGTGAAGATGGCCGGGCGAAGTACGGCGGGGAGGGCAGGGCAAAGGGGCGGGAAAAGGAGTAGGGGGAGGGGGTAAGAAAATGGATGCCTTTGAAAGTCTTGTTCGGCTCCTGATGGAAAAAGACGGCTACTGGACGGTGCAGTCTCACAAGGTCAACGTTACGAAAGAAGAGAAACGCGCCATTGGCAAGCCGTCGATCCCGCGGCCCGAAGTCGATCTACTGGCACTAGATCTAAGATTGAACCGGCTGATTGCGTTGGAAGTAAAATCATATCTGGACTCGCCTGGTGTCGATCTTGCGCTTTTGCGTGAACAGCATTCTGTGCCTGAAGGTCGCTACAAGCTCTTCACTTGCGCCAACTACAGATCGATCGTCTTGGCCCGTTTGCTCGGGGATTTGCGGCGACGGGGCTTGGTCAACAATGAGACGGAATTGCAACTAGGTTTGGCAGCCGGAAACGTTAAGGGAAGGCGTACCGCAGACCTGAAATCGTACTTTTCAAGTCAAGGCTGGTACTTTCTTGGGCCGGATGAAATCAAGAGCAAACTTCGCGCGCTATCAGAAGCTGACTACGAGAATGATCCCTTCGTCATATCTGCGAAATTGGCACTTAGGTAGCCAGTCAATGAACGCTAACCCATCATCCCCCGTCAGATTTGCCCAAAGCAAATCTGACCGCGCCCGACCCGCCCCCCGGGGGCGGGCGCGATATATCGCTCCCACCCCCGCGTGCCGGTCG
>JAFLCY010000066.1 GCA_017303485.1 Rhodobacterales bacterium | reverse complement strand
GAAACACGTCCTGCGCAATTCGCTGATCCCGGTCGTCACCGTGATCGCGCTTGGCATCCCGGCGATCTTCGGCGGCGCGATCATCACCGAGAACCTGTTCGGGGTGAACGGTATCGGCGCCGCGCTCATCGGCGCGATCCATGCCAACGACATCCCGATGGTGCAGACGCTCGCCTTCATCTTCGCGGTCCTCATCGTCCTCTTCAACCTGATCGCCGATATCCTTTACGGCCTTCTTGACCCCCGGATCCGCTATGACTGACGCGACCTCCACCCCGCCCAAGCCCGCCAGCCCCGGCCGCGCGATCTGGCAACAGTTCCGCACCCACAAGGGCGCGCTCTTCGGGCTGATCGTCCTGACGCTGCTCATCCTCTTCGTCATCCTCGGCCCGCTGGTCTGGGATCCGCCGCAGCGGCTGTCCGACACGATCCGGATGAAGAACCAGGGGCCGTCGCTGCGGGCGCCGTTCGGCACCGACCAGCTTGGCCGGGACCTTCTTCTGCGCACGATGCAGGCGGGCAAGGTGTCGCTGGCCGTGGGCCTTGTCGCCATGGGCATCGCCATCACCTTCGGCACCTTCATCGGCATCCTCGCGGGCTACTTCCGCCGCCTTGATGGTCCGCTGATGCGGATCACCGACATGTTCCTCGCCCTGCCGCTGATCCCGCTTCTCCTCGTCATGGTGATGCTGTTCCGCGACCGTATCGCCCGGCTCATCGGCCCCGAACTTGGCGCCTTCACCCTGATCGTCTTTGCCATCGGCATAACCTCCTGGATGGCCACCGCCCGCATCGTGCGGGGCGAGGTGCTGACGCTGAAGGAACGCGAATACGTCCTGGCCGCCCGTTCCATCGGCGCGCGCCCGAACCGGATCATCCGCCGGCACATCCTGCCGAACGTGGTCTCGCCCGTGATGGTCGCCGCCACCCTCGGCGTCGCCGAGGCGATCATCACCGAATCCGTGCTGTCCTTCCTTGGCCTCGGCTTCCCGCCGGACTTCCCGACCTGGGGGCGCCTGCTCTATGACGGGCTGCAGTACATGCAGGTCTACCCTGAGCGCGTGGTCTGGCCCGGCCTTGCCATCTCGCTGACCGTGCTGTCCGTCAACTACATCGGCGACGGGTTGCGCGACGCGCTCGACCCCCGCATCCGGGGCCGGTAGAGGCTCGTCGGAGACTTCGTCCCTCCTCGCCCGGGGCAGGGCCTCACGACGAGGAGACGAAGTCGAACGAGGAGGCGTCGCCTAGTGCAGCCGGTTCCTGATCCGGCGCACCATCCACCAGACGCCCAGCACGACCACCGGCACGAGGCCCGCCATCAGGGCCTCGGGGCCGATGTGCAGCGCATGGGCGGCGGGCTTCAAGAGGTATGAGCCAAGGCTGACCGCGTAGTAGCTGATCGCCACCACCGAAAGGCCTTCGACCGTGTGTTGCAGCCGCAGCGCGAGGTCGGCCCGCCGGTCCATGCTTTCCAGAAGCCGCTGGTTCTGCGCCGAGCGTTCCACATCGACCCGCGTGCGCAAGAGTTCCGCTGCCCGCTCTGCACGTTCCGCCATCGCGTTCAGCCGGCTTTCCGCCGATTTCACCGTCCGCATGGCCGGGTCGTAGCGCCGCATCATGAATTCGCCAAAGGTCTGCCGCCCCTCGATCCGCTGTTCACGCAAAACCTCGATCCGCTGGGTGACGATAGCCTCATAGGCCGCCGTCGCCCCGAAGCGGAAGGAAAACTGCACCGCGAGGCTTTCCAGTTCCGCCGAGATGGTCAAAAGCTGGTGCAGCGCCGCCTCCGGCGCGGGCTCGGCATTGTCGAGACCCGAGACGAGGTCCGACAGTTTCGGGTCCAGCGCATTCAGCCGCCGCGACAGATCGCGCGACCGCATCAGCCCCAGCATCGACATCGCGCGATAGGTCTCGATCTCGCACAGGCGCTGCACGATCCGTCCCACCCGGCGCGGGCCGGTGCCGGGGGCCACGAAGACGGCAAAGCGCATGTATCCGGCTGGGTCGATGCGGAAATCCCCCGCCACCACCGCCGCCCCGTCGACCACCCGTGAAACGGCCAGGCTCTCTGGCACGAACCAGTCGTCCAGCCGCCGAAGCAGTTCGGCCTCGGTCGCGGGCATCGGCTCGATGCGGATCAGTACCGCGGTCAGCCGCTTGCCCGATGCGGTGGCAAGCCAGTCCTCCGGCAGCACCTCCGCTTCTGCCGGATCGAAGGGCCGGGTCGAGACGCCCCGCGTGAAGGCGGAATAGGTGACAAACTCGGTATGGCTCTCCCACTTCAGGTCCATCCGCCCGAGGGAGCCCTGGAAATGCGTCGCCCCCGGCTGCGGATGCGGGCTGCCGTGGCGGTCGAGCAGCGCCAGAAGATGCGCGAGGTCCGCCCCCCGGTCGCGGTTCTGCGCCTGCACCGGCTCCTTGATCGCGACATAGACTGCGGTCGAGGGCACTTCCAGCGACGGAAACGGCCGCGCGTGCAGCTCGTTCACGGTGGCATAGCGCTGCGGATGGTCGTCGATCATGAGAGCGTTCCGGAGAAAATCTGCGCCAAACTAGCAATCCTCAGGCGGAATGCAGGCCCCCTCCCGCCGCGGGCAAGGCACACGGAAGTATACTGGCATTTCTGCAACGACCCCTTCCGGCGCCGCACCATTCCGTCCCGACCCGGACATTCGTGGGAACGTTCTCCACGCGAGCGGTGTTGCGGTCGAACAGGGTCAACCGCAATGCAAGAGACCCCGCCGAGAGGACGGGGTCTCTTTCCGTCTTTCAAGGACGGTTCACTCGATCATCGGCAAGAGGCTGTCGATGCTCTTCTTCGCGTCGCCGTAGAACATCCGGGTGTTCTCCTTGTAGAACAGCGGGTTCTCGATCCCGGAATAGCCGGTCCCCTGTCCGCGCTTGGACACGAAGACCTGCTTCGCCTTCCAGCACTCCAGCACCGGCATCCCGGCGATGGGCGAGTTCGGGTCTTCCTGCGCCGCCGGGTTCACGATGTCGTTCGAGCCGATGACGATGGCAACATCCGTGTCAGGGAAGTCCTCGTTGATCTCGTCCATCTCCAGCACGATGTCGTAGGGCACCTTCGCCTCGGCCAGAAGCACGTTCATGTGGCCGGGCAGACGCCCCGCGACCGGGTGGATCGCGAAGCGGACGTTCTTGCCCTTGGCGCGCAGCTTGCGGGTCAGTTCGCTGACCGACTGCTGCGCCTGCGCCACCGCCATGCCGTAGCCCGGGATGATGATGATGCTGTCGGCATCGTTCAGCGCCGCCGCCACCCCTTCGGCGTCGATGGCGATCTGTTCTCCCGTCACTTCCATCGCCGGGCCCGTGGAGCCGCCGAAACCGCCGAGGATGACGCTGATGAAGCTGCGGTTCATCGCCTTGCACATGATGTAGCTCAGGATCGCACCCGAGGACCCGACCAGCGCGCCGACCACGATCAGAAGGTCGTTCGACAGCGAGAAGCCGATCGCCGCCGCCGCCCAGCCGGAATAGCTGTTCAGCATCGACACCACGACCGGCATGTCCGCCCCGCCGATCCCCATGATCAGGTGATAGCCGATAAAGAGAGCCGCGAGGGTCATGCCGATCAGCGCCAGCGTCGAGCCAGACTGCAGGTAGACCACCAGCAGCACCAGTGAGATCAGCGCGGCCGAAGCGTTCAGAAGATGCCCGCCCGGCAGTTTCTTCGCCTTGCCGTCAACCTTGCCCGCCAGCTTGCCGAAGGCGATGACCGAGCCGGTGAAGGTGACCGCCCCGATGAAGATGCCGAGGAAAGTCTCGACCCGCAGGATGGTGACCTCGACGCCGGTCTTGTGCGCGATCACCGCCGCGAACCCGTCCAGCGCCGCCCGCGCGGCTTCGTCCATGCCCATCACGCGCACCAGCTCGATATGGGTGTTGAAGCCGATGAATACCGCCGCCAGACCGACAAGGCTGTGCATCGCGGCCACAAGCTGCGGCATCTCGGTCATCTGGACGCGCTGTGCGACCATCCAGCCGATGGCCCCGCCACCCGCGATCAACAGCGCCGACAGCCACCAGAGGCCAAAGCCCGGCCCGTAGAGCGTCGCCAGCACCGCCAGCGCCATGCCGACGATCCCGTACCAGACCGCGCGCTTGGCGCTTTCCTGGCCCGAAAGCCCCCCGAGCGAGAGGATGAATAGAACAGCGGCGACAACATAGGCCGCAGTGGTGAATCCGTATGCCATGTCCTATCCCCTCACGACTTCTGGAACATGGCGAGCATGCGCCGGGTGACCATGAAGCCACCGAAGATGTTGATCCCGGCCATGAAGACCGACAGCGCCGCGAGCAGGATCACCAGGAACGACCCCGACCCGATCTGCATCAGGGCGCCCAGGATGATGATCGACGAGATCGCGTTGGTGATCGCCATCAGCGGTGTGTGCAGACTGTGGCTGACGTTCCAGATCACCTGGAAGCCGACGAAGACCGCCAGCACGAAAACGATGAAATGGCTCATGAAGCTTGCGGGCGCGTAAAGCCCCGCCAGCAGCATCAGACCGCCACCGACAGCCAGCAGCGTGAACTGGTTGCGGGTCTGCGCCTTGAACTCGGCCACTTCCTGCGACCGGCGTTCCTCCGGCGTCAGTTCCTTGGCCTTCTCCTTCGGCTTCTGCACCGCGATGGCCGCGATCTTCGGCGGCGGCGGCGGATAGGTCACCGCCCCCATATGCGCCGCGGTGGCGCCCCGGATCACGTCATCCTCCATGTTGTGCGCGATGACCCCGTCCTTCTTCGGCGTGAGGTCGGTCAGCATGTGGCGGATGTTGGTGGAATAGAGAGTCGAGGCCTGCGCGGCCATCCGGCTGGGGAAGTCGGTGTAGCCGACCACGGTCACGCCGTTATCGGTGACGATCTTCTCGTCCGGCACCGTCAGGTCGCAGTTGCCGCCACGCTCGGCCGCAAGGTCGACGATGACCGAGCCCGGCTTCATCATCTCGACCATGTCCTTGGTCCAGAGCTTCGGCGCGGGCCGGCCCGGGATCAGCGCGGTGGTGATGACGATGTCCATCTCCGGCGCCAGCTCGCGGAACTTCTTCAGCTGCGCTTCGCGGAACTCCGGCGAGGACGGGGCCGCATAGCCGCCAGTTGCCGCGCCATCGGTCTGGGCTTCGGCAAAGTCGAGGAAGACGAAATTCGCCCCCATCGATTCAATCTGTTCCGCGACCTCGGGCCGCACGTCGAAAGCATAGACGATCGCGCCCAGCGAGGTGGCCGTACCGACCGCGGCAAGACCTGCGACGCCTGCCCCGACCACCAGCACCTTTGCGGGGGGCACCTTGCCCGCCGCCGTCACCTGCCCAGTGAAGAAGCGACCAAAGTTGTTCCCGGCTTCCATCACCGCGCGGTAGCCCGCGATGTTGGCCATCGACGACAGCGCGTCCATCTTCTGCGCGCGGCTGATGCGCGGCACCATGTCCATCGCGACCACGGTCAGGTTCTTCTTCGCCGCCGCTTCCAGCAGTTCAGGGTTCTGCGCGGGCCAGAAGAACGAGATCAGCGTCTGCCCGTCGCCAAGGGTCTTCAGCTCCTTCGCATCCGGCCCCCGGACCTTGACGATCACATCCGCCGCAGCGATCACCGCCTTGGCGTCCTTCAGCACCTCGACGCCTGCCGCCGCATAGGCCGCGTCCGAAAACCCGGCCTTCACCCCTGCCCCGGACTGGATCACCGATGTATGCCCCAGCTTCGCCAGCTGCACAGCCGAATCCGGTGTCATCGCAACCCGGCTCTCGCCCGGAAACACCTCTGTCAAAGCGCCTATCTTCACCCTGGTCCCCGCCCCTCTGTCCAAGAGTCACAATCTGTCCAGTTGCGTCTAGCATTGCGCAACAATATTTCAAACCCTACTTTTTTCGCCGGTCGCTGCGTCATTTCCGCCCCACCCAACGCCGCGTCCGCGCAGCCCAGAGGTCGAATTCGGGACCGAAAGCCTCAGTCAGCCGGGTTTCCTCGTCCCGGATGAAACGGGTCTGGATCAGCCAGACAAAGCTGGCGACCAGAGGCAGCGCGAGAATGGCGTCCAGCCACAGGATCGCGCCCAGAAGGATGATCGCATCGGCCAGATAGATCGGATTGCGCGACAGGCTGAACAACCCGCCGGTCACCAGCGCGGACGGGTTCCGTCGCGGAATGACCGTGGTTTTCGCCAGCGCCATCTGCGCCACGGCAGCGGCCATGAGCAGCAGTCCCGCCAGCACAAGCCCCTGACCTGCCAGCCGGCCGAAACCTCCGAACACCGGAGGTGACACGAACGACAAGACCCATGCCCCGACAAGGTGCAGCGCCAGCCAGGCAGGCGGAATGTCGATGTCGCGAAGGGTGAAGCGCACGCGGTCCTCCTCTTGGCTCCCTCTTTACCAATGCCACCCCCCTGCGCAAGCCTTGCAGCCGGGGAAATGTTCCGCCGCGTCACTCTTTTGGCCGGAAGCGACACCGCACGCCCACAACAATTTCAAGCTTGAAATTTATCGCCGCCCCCGGCATAACTCGGGAAACCCCGAAGGACGTATCCATGCCCATCGACTTTGCCGCCACCAAGTCCCAGTTCCACATCCCGGAAGGGGTGATCTACCTCGACGGCAACTCGCTTGGCCCGATGGTGAAATCGGCCCCCGACCGCATGGAAAAGGTGATGCGGGACGAATGGGCCGAGATGCTGATCCGCGGCTGGAACAAGGCCGGATGGATGGCGCAACCGGCGCAGCTGGGCGACCGGATCGGCAGGCTGATCGGGGCGCCCGCGGGCACGGTCGTCCTTGGCGACACACTTTCGATCAAGGTCTACCAGGCACTCGCCTCGGCGCTGGAGATGAATCCCAAGCGGCGGGTGATCCTGTCCGACACCGGCAACTTCCCCTCCGACCTCTACATGGCCGAGGGCCTGTGCCGCACACTCGGCGGTCAGTACCGGCTGAAGACCGTCGCGCCGGAAGAGGTGATGTCCGCCATCGACGAAAGCGTCGCCGTGACCCTGATCACCGAAGTCGACTATCGCACCGGACGGCGGCACGACATGGCCGAGATCACCCGCCGCGCGCATGAGATGGGGGCGCTGACCATCTGGGACCTGGCCCACAGCGCAGGCGCGATCCCGGTAGACCTGACCAGGGCCAAGGCCGATTTCGCGGTCGGCTGCACCTACAAGTACCTGAACTCTGGCCCCGGTGGCCCGGCCTTCATCTATGTGGCCCCGAAACACGCGGACACCGCCCGTCCTGCCCTTTCCGGCTGGCTCGGGCACGAGGCGCCCTTTGCCTTCGACCTCAACTACCGCCCCGGCGCCGGGATCGAACGAATGCGCGTCGGTACGCCGCCGATCCTGCAGATGGCTGCACTGGATGCCGCGCTCGACGTCTGGGACGGGGTCGACCTCCACGAAATCCACGCCCAGTCGCTGCGGCTGCAGGACCAGTTCATCAAGGGCATCGAGACCCGCGCCCCCATGCTGCAACTGGCCACTCCGCGCTCGCACCTGATGCGCGGCAGCCAGGTCAGCTTCCGCCACCCCGAAGGCTATGCCATCATGCAGGCCGTGATCGCCGAGGGCGTGATCGGCGATTTCCGCGCCCCCGACATCCTGCGCTTCGGCTTCACGCCGCTTTACATCGACGAGGATGACGTCGCCCGAGCGGTTGGCGTGCTGGCAAAAATCATGGACTATGCAAGCTGGGACAAACCCGAGTTCAAGCAACGCGCCCGGGTGACCTGAGCCCAACAGAAAGGACACCATGCGCCGCGCCTTCCGCATCGCGCTCGCCCCTGCCCTGACGACATTGATGCTCGGCAGCGTCGCCGGGGCAGAGCCGCCGCGTTTCGAACGCGGGGTCAACGGTGATCTCTGGAACGACTGGCGCCCGATTGCGGACCTGATGGCCGACCCCGAAGCGCTTGCCGTCTTCCCCGACTGGCGGCGCAATATCACGCCGCGGATGTTCGAGATCCTGGCCGAGGAAGGCTTCGATTTCATCCGCCTGCCCATCGACCCGGGCCCTGCGATCGCCTATGGGCCTGGCCCGGATCAGGACCGGATGATCGAGGGCATGCGCATTGCCGCGGACATGGCGCTTGCCGCCGGGCTGAAGGTGATTGTCGACCTGCACC
The DNA here is from genome assembly GCA_017303485.1 of Rhodobacterales bacterium. GTDB lineage: Bacteria > Pseudomonadota > Alphaproteobacteria > Rhodobacterales > Rhodobacteraceae > Tabrizicola. The sequence goes on along the minus strand of JAFLCY010000066.1, from coordinate 15,475 downwards.
CTATCCCGCGTGAGGGACAAGTCGGCGGGGCGGAAAGCATCGTCAACGACCAGTGGCCGAACTATGTCACCCTTGTTGGCCGCATCGCCGCCCGACTGGCGGACCTGCCCGCCGACCGCACGGCGCTGGAACTTCTGAACGAACCCGCCGCCGACTGCGAGGCGGTCTATGGCGATGCGCCGGCGGCCTGGCCCGGCATGCAGGCCGAACTGCACGCCGCCGCCCGCGCGGCGGCCCCCGACCTGACGATCATCCTCACCGGCGCGTGCTGGGGCTCGGTCGCCTCGCTTGTCACCTTAGACCCCGACCATATCGCCGACGACAACGTGATCTGGACCTTCCACAGCTACGCCCCCCCTACCTACACCCATCAGGGTGCCGTCTGGCTCTGGCCGCCGATCAAGTACATTCGCGACCTGCCCTACCCTCCATCACGCATGACCGACGAGATCGCGGCAAAGGTCGCCGCCGATGCCGAGGCGCGCATGATTGCGGCCGAGGGAACCGCCGATACCGAGGCCATCGCCAAGGAAATCCAGACCTACCGTGACACACCGGACAGCGCCGTCTCCGAAGACATGACCCTTGCGGCGCAATGGGCTGACGAACACGGCATTCCGCGCCAACGCCTGCTTCTGGGGGAATTCGGCGCACTGCACACCGTCGATGGCGTCGCGCAGCCGATGGAGTGGTATCACGGCTTCCTGTCCGACAAGCGCCGGGCAGCCGAGGATGCCGGCATGGGCTGGGCGGTCCTCAGCTGGGCGGGCAGCATGGGCGTCGCCCAGGCCGACGATCCCGACCGCCGCCTTTCCCCCGATACCTGCCGCGCCCTTGGCCTGCCATGCGGCAACTGAGGCTTCCCCCCCTCTGCCGCCCGTCCGGCTGGGTCGCGCTCTGGCGGCGGATAGGAAATCTGTCGATCATGAACCGGAAGGCGTTCCTCTTTCCCTGAAACCCCTTTTCATTGTGGAGAAAGAGATGACGACCCGCCCCTACAACCCCGCCGAAGATGGTGCGCAGATGGCCTTCGACGGCCGCATGTCCTATGGCGACTACCTGCAGATCGACCGCATTCTCGCTGCGCAGCATCCGCTGTCGCAGGCGCATGACGAGATGCTGTTCATCATCCAGCACCAGACCTCGGAACTCTGGATGCGCCTTGCGCTGCACGAAATCGACGCCGCGCGCCGCATGATCGCTGCCGACCGGTCGCAAGAGGCGTTCAAGATGCTCGCCCGCGTCGCCCGGATCTTCGAGCAGTTGAACAACGCCTGGGACGTCCTGCGCACCATGACGCCCTCGGACTACACCACCTTCCGCGAGCAGTTGGGCCAGTCTTCGGGCTTTCAGTCCTGGCAGTACCGTCTGATCGAATATGCGGTCGGCAACCGCAACCTTGCGATGCTGAAGCCGCACGCCCACCGCCCCGACCTGATGGCGAAGCTGGAGGCCGAGCTTGCCCGGCCCACGCTTTATGACGAGGCCCTGCGCCATCTTGCCCGCCAGGGCCTGCCGGTGCCAAAGGATGTGCTGACCCGCGACCTGCGGCAGAGCTGGACCCCGCATGAGGGCGTGCAGGCCATGTGGGAGATCGTCTACCGCGACCCGACCGCCTACTGGCAAGCCTATGAACTGGCCGAGAAGCTGGTGGATTTCGAGGACTACTTCCGCCGCTGGCGCTTCAATCACCTGACCACGGTTGCCCGTGTCATCGGCGTCAAGCGTGGCACCGGGGGCACGTCGGGGGTCTCCTATCTGCGCCGGATGCTGGAGGTGGAACTCTTTCCGGAACTCTGGTCGGTGCGCACCTCGCTTTGACCCTGACCCGCCCGCGTGCCAAAACCTGCGGCACGCGGGCAACTATGCCTTAAAAATCAGCTATTTTCACGGCCCCGTGATCGCATTCAAATCCCTGCGTGGTTTGACCTGTCCGTGACGCTCGGTTAGCGTGCGGGCTAACGGACCTGCGGGATCTTGCCGATGGGTCGCAATAGTGTGGATATTCTGATGCTCAAGTCTTCCCGTCGTCTGCTTCGTCTGAGCCCTGCCCTCCTCGCCGCGGTCCTTCTGGCCGCCTGCGTCGATCCGGCCGCCGGTCCCACCGTCGGTTCCAGCGGCGCGACGCAAGCCCTGCCCAAGGCCGGCGAGAACGTCTATGTCGCCAGCATGGACGCGGGCATCGAAATCCCTGCGCTGCCGGTCGAGAAGATTCCGGAAGCCTACCGCCGCCAGGTCGTCGCCTATGAAACCGACCAGGTTCCCGGCACGATCATCATCAACCCGAAGACCAAGCTGCTTTACTATGTCCTCGGCAAGAACAAGGCGATCCGTTACGGCATCGCCGTCGGCAAGTCCGGGTTCGAATGGTCGGGCGAGGCCATCGTGGCCGAGAAGAAGACCTGGCCCCGCTGGATTCCGCCGAAGGAGATGATCGCCCGCCGCCCGGAACTGGCCAAGTTCGACGAGGTCGGCCAGCCCGGCGGCCCGACCAACCCGCTGGGGGCCCGCGCGATCTACCTTACCTCCGGCGGGCGCGACTATGGCTACCGCATTCATGGCACCCCGGAATGGCAGTCGATTGGCCGCAACGCCTCGTCGGGCTGCATCCGGATGATCAACCAGGACGTGCTTGACCTCTACAGCCGCGTCACGGGCGGCGAGAAGGTGATCGTCCTGACCGCTTCGGGCGAAATGCCCAAGGGCCTGCATATCCCGGCACCGGTCGGGCCGAAGAAAGCCGCCAAGCCCAAGGCCGCGGCCGTGGTGGTCCCCGCCAGTTCCGTCCCGGCACTGAAGGTTCTGCCGACCCCGTCCATCGCCACCGGCGCGGCGGTCGAGGTTCCGGCAGCCGCTCCGGCCACCACAACGACGGCCCCGGCAACCACAACCACCGCCCCGGCGGCCACCGCTCCGGCCTGTACGGTCGCGTTGGTCAACGGCGTCTGCCCGCCCGGGAACTGAGCAAGGCCCGACAAACGCGAAGGGGGCGCCGCCGGCGCCCCCTTCGTCATTTCGCGGTCCTTATTTCAGCCAGCGGTCGTAGTCGCTGACCAGAAGATGCCAGGGCGCTTCGTCCTCTTCGATCTCGGCAAAACGGCCAATCGGCTCGCGGAAGATGTTGTCGGTCAGGTCGTCGTTCACGGTCGAGACCTCGCCGATCAGCACGTCGCCGCCCTCACCCCAGAAGGCATGCCAGTCGCCCGGCATCAGCGTGACGCTTTCCCCCGGCGCGAACTTCAGCTTTTCGCCCGGCTTGAAAGCCCGCTCGATCCCGTCGCAACGCACCACGCCGCCACGATCCCCGGCGAACCGGCCCTGGTCGTCCGAGCCGAACAGCTCGATCACCATCGTCGCACCGCCGCGGTTGATGATGTCCTCGGCCTTGATGACGTGGGTGTGCATCGGTGACAGCTGGTCCTGACGGCTGATCAGCAGCTTTTCGGCATAGCACATGCCGCCCCCGCGCTGCAGGTCGGCCAGCCGCCCGTTGCGCAGGGTGAACAGGAACAGGCCCAGCTCGTCGAACCGGCCCTGGCCATAGTCGGTGATGTCCCAGCCACAGCGCGCCTCGACGATGGCGCTGACGCCTGAGCGCGCCTTGAACTCGTCCGGCGACCAGTTGGCAAAGGGCGGCAGGACAAAGCCGTGCTGCCGGATCAGATCGTCCGCCGCCCGCATGATGTCGTTGATGCGTGACCGTTTCATCGCTGTCTCCTCGCGTGTACGAGGCATTTATAACGATTGCACAGGCCTTCTCAACGCCGTTCGCTCATCTTTTTCCGAAGATCGAACCCAGAATGCCGCGCACCAGCGCCTGACCGGACTTGGTGCCCAGCTGCCGTGCGAAGCTTTTGGCGAAGGCTGTCCCGATGGAATCCGACCGGCCCGCCGAGGTCGTCCGTTTCGGCTTCTCAGCGCCATAGCCATCGGCGTCATAGCGCCGGGCGCGCTCGAACTCGCGCTTCTCCTCGGCCCGCCGCTGTTCCAGATCAGCCGCGTCCTTCGCCGCCGTATCAGCCCGGGCGCGCAGCTTCTCGAAGGCGCTTTCGCGGTCGAGCGGCTGGTCATACTTGCCCCTGACCGGCGAGGCCGCCATCACCGCGGCGCGGGCGGCCGGGTCCAGCGGCCCCAGCTGGCTGGAGGGCGGGCGTACCAGCGTCCGTTCGGCAATGCCCGGTATCCCCTTTGCTTCAAGAAGCGAGGTGACTGCCTCCCCCGTCCCCACGTCCCGGATCGCCTCGTCAATCTTGAAGCGCGGGTTCGGACGATAGGTCTCGGCGGCCTTCGCAAGATCCTTCTGGTCCTTCGCCGTGAACGCCCGCAGCGCGTGCTGCACCCGGTTGCCGAGCTGCCCAAGGATGGTGTCGGGAACGTCTGCCGGGTTCTGGGTGATGAAATAGACCCCCACCCCCTTCGACCGGATCAGCCGCGCCACCTGTTCAACCTTGGAGACCAGCGCCTTAGGCGCGTCGGTGAACAAAAGGTGCGCCTCGTCGAAGAAGAACACCAGCTTCGGCTTGTCGGGATCGCCCACCTCGGGCAGCAACTCGAACAGCTCGGACAAAAGCCACAAGAGGAAGGTCGCATAGAGCCGGGGCGAATTCATCAACTTGTCTGCCGCCAGAATGCTGATCCGCCCGGCTCCGCTTGCATCCACCGTCATCAGATCGGCCAGGTCCAGCGCAGGCTCGCCAAACAGACCCCCGCCGCCCTCGTTTTCCAGAACCAGCAGCCGCCGCTGGATTGCGCCGACCGATTCCTTCGACACCAGACCGTAGCGCCCGGAAATCTCCTGCGCGTTCTCGGCCACGAAGTTCAGCAGCGCCTGCAGGTCCTTCAGATCCAGAAGCGGCAGGCCTTCCTCGTCCGAAAGCCGGAAGGCCACGTTCAGCACACCCTCCTGCGGCTCGGACAGCTCCAGCAGGCGCGACAAGAGCAAAGGTCCCATCTCGGCCACCGTTGCCCGTACCGGGTGCCCCTTCTCGCCGAAGAGATCCCAGAAGATCACCGGGAAGGCGCGGTATTGCAGGTCGAAGCCGATCTGCGCCGAGCGCTTGGTGAAGGCCTCGTGCAGCTTGGCCCCCTCGGACCCCGGCGCCGCGATCCCGGCCAGGTCGCCCTTCACATCCGCCATGAAGACCGGCACGCCCGAGGCCGAAAACCCCTCGGCCAGAACCTGCAGCGTCACTGTCTTGCCGGTGCCGGTCGCCCCTGCGATCAGCCCGTGACGGTTGCCGTATTTCAGCAAAAGCCGCTGCGGCACTGTGTAGCCCTCGCCGCCGCCACCCAGGAAAATGCTGTCCGCCGATATCGCCTGTTCCGTCACGCTCGCCTCTCATAACCCTGGGTTGAGCCGCCTGTGCGGCCCGTCTCCCGCCACCAACCGATTCAACCATACATTGTTAACTTTGCAGTGCCAGACTCAAGAGGTCAGACCTGGCAATCTGCCGGCGCTGACGGTGACTTCCTCCCTGTCAACTGGCCGCGCCCTTGAAAAGGCGCGGTTTTTTTCTGCAACGTTCCCCAAAAGAACCCGTTGACGCCTTGGGTATTCCGCCGTAGCGTCCCAACCCATGAAGTCGGCCAGTCCGACAGGGAGCAAAAAACAAGATGCGAAAAGGGCCGGTCACGCCGGCCCTTTTTCATTTGTGCCGGTGCGCCCGGGCAGAAGGCCGCCGGACACGTTTTTCTCACCTGACTTGCCCGACCGCGCATGCTAGAGACCCAGCCGACAATCGACCGACCAAAGGAAATGTCGAAGATGGCAAAAACCACAGGCACCGCTCTTGCCCTGATCCTCGCCCTCGCTGCCGCACCCCTGATGGCGCAGACGACCGAAGAGGCTCCGAAGACCGAGGAAGCGGCCCCCGCCGACGCAACGTCCACCGAATATCCCACCGGGCAGGATGTCGGTGCGCCCGCAGACGGCACCGGCAGCACCTATACTGCCGGCACGTTCGAGTCCTGGGAGCAGAGATGCGTCCGCACTGAAAGCGGTGCCGATCCCTGCCAGCTTTACCTCCTCCTGAAGGATCAGTCCGGGAATTCGGTGGCCGAGTTCACCATGTTCAACCTGCCGCAGGGGTCGGAAGGCCCCGCCGTCGCCGGTGCCAACTTCGTCGCGCCGCTGGAAACCCTGCTGCCCGCTGGCATGACGATGCAGATCGACACGGCCAAGAGCAAGCTCTACCCCTTCACCCTCTGCACCCAGGTCGGCTGCATCGCCCGCATCGGCTTTACCGCCGAAGAGGTGACGGCGCTGAAATCGGGCGGCAATGCGGTCATCACGATCGTTCCCTTCGTCGCTCCGAAGGAAAAAGTCGAGCTGACGATGTCGCTCAAGGGCTTCACCGCGGGCTACGATGCCGTGGTCGCAGCGAACGACAAGGCGGACGCCGCTGCTGCTGCCAATGGTGGAGCGGCGGCACCGGCGGAAGGCGCAGCGGCCCCGGCCGAACCGGCCCCGGCGCCCTGAGCCGATCACCGGGCATGACGCCCTGTATTCCGGGCCGGTCCGCAAGGGCCGGCCCGTTGTCGTCAGACGGACCGGAATGCCAGAACGGCGTTCAACCCGCCAAAAGCGAATGCGTTCGACAGCGCCGCCTGAACACGACCCTTGCGCCCGACCTCCACCACCACATCCAATGGGCAGTCCGGGTCCGCGCCAAGGTAGCCCAGCGTCGGCGGGATGACCCCCTCGCGCAGGGCCAGAAGGCAGGCGATGGCCTCCAGCGCCCCGGTCGCACCGATGGCATGGCCATGGCTTGATTTCGTCGAGGAAACCGGCGGTGGAGCGCTGCCGAAGACATGCCGGATCGCCGCGCTTTCGGCCCGGTCGTTGACCAGCGTTCCGGTGCCATGCGCGTTGATGTAGTCCACGTCTTCAGGCCGCATCCCGGCGTCGGCAAGCGCCGCCTGCATCGCCCGCACTGCCCCGGCCCCGTTCGGCGCAACGATGTCACCCGCATCCGCCGTCATGCCAAATCCGGCCACTTCGGCCAGCGCCTGCGCGCCGCGGGCCCTCGCATGTTCCTCGGCCTCAAATACCAGTATCCCCGCCCCGTCGCCGATCACCATGCCCTTGCGACCCATCGAGAACGGCCGGCAGGCATCCGGGGCCAAGACGCGCAACCCCTCCCAGGCCTTGACCCCGCCGAAGCACAGCATCGCCTCGGTTCCGCCCGTAAGCATCACATCGGCGGCCCCGGCCCGGATCTGCTGCAAGGCCAGACCCATTGCGTGATTGGCGCTGGCACAGGCCGAGGACACCGCCAAGACCGGCCCGGTCAGCCCATGCCGGATCGACAGGTGCGAGGCCGGGGCGTTGTGCATCAGCCGCGGCACGACCAGCGGCGACACGCGGTTCTTTCCCTCGGCAAAGACGGCGCGGTAGCTCTCCTCCCAGGTCTGGATGCCCCCGGCTGCGGTGCCGAGAATCACGCCGCCCCGCGGACCCAGATCATCCGGCAATCCGGCCATCGTCATCGCTTCGCGGCCCGCGACCAGCGCATATTGGGTCACCCGGTCGTAGAGCGGCAACGCGTCCCGGGCGAAGTGATCTTCCCTCCGCCAGTTCCGCACTTCGGCCCCGATCCGGATCGAGAGCCGGTCGGCGTCGCGAAACTCCAGCGGACCAATGCCGCAGCGGCCATCGCGGAAAGCCTGGAGGGTGCCTGCACTATCCGAAGCAAGCGCGTTCACCGTGCCGATGCCGGTGATGACGATCCGCCTCATGCCGTCCGCTGGGCGATCAGGCGCTCGACGTCGGCGATGATGCCGGGGACGGACGAGAAGTCGAAATCCGGCTGGTCGGGTTCGTTCGCGTTGAACGGGACCGTGATATCGAAGCGTTCCTCCAACGCGAAGATCGCCTCGACCTTGCCCAGCGAATCCAGGCCAAGGTCAACGATCCGCGCATCGGGCGCGATTTCCTCCGGCGCGACCAGCAATTGCTTCGCCAGAATCGCGATCACCGCCGCCTCGATCTCTGGCCGCGCCACGCTCACGCCGCGCCCTCCTTGTCGCCCTTCTCCAGAGCGGCGACCCGCGCGGCCAGCCTTGGCAACCGGCGCAGGGCCTTCTGGATCTCGACATGGCTTTCCATCTTCACCGCAGGATAGCCCAGAAGCACCCGTCCGGCAGGCGCGTTGGTGAAGATCTTGGTGCCCCCCCCGGCGATCACGTCATCGCCGACGAAGATGTTGTCGTTGACGCCGCACTGTCCCGCCAGCACCACCCGGTCGCCGATCCGGGCCGAACCCGCGACGCCGACCTGTCCGCACAGCAGGCAATCGCGCCCGACCTGGACGTTGTGGCCAATGTGGACCAGGTTGTCGAGCTTGGTGCCCGATCCGATCACCGTATCCCGGATCGTGCCGCGGTCGATGCAGACGTTTGCGCCAATTTCCACGTCATCCCCGATGGTTACAGCGCCAAGCGAATGTATCCGCATCCAGGTCTGATCCCGGATTTCCGCGCGGCTGCCCAGCGTCTCGCGAATTTCCTCGACCCCGGATTTCTCGGGGGTGACGAAACTGAACCCGTCCGCCCCGATCACCGCGCCCGGCTGGCAGATGAAGCGGTTACCGATGGTCACCCGCGCGCCGATCCGCGCGCCCTGCAGGATCAAGGCCTCCGCGCCGATCCGCACGCCTTCAGCAATGGACACATGCGAAGCGATCCGCGCGCCCGGCCCGATCACCGCTCCGGCCCCGATGGCCACGAAAGGACCGACGGCCGCGCCAGCGCCGATCTCTGCCGAAGGGTCGACCGCCGCAAGCGGATGCACCCCCGGCACAAGTGCCGGACCGGGGTCCATCAGTCGCGTCAGTCCCGCCATCGCCAGGCGCCCGCGCGGGGCGAAGATCGCGGCTTTCAGCCCCATGGCCCGCCAGTCCGCGCCCGGCCAGACCACAGCCGCCTGCGCCCGGCCCTTGCCGATCCCGTCCGCGTAGCGCGGGTCCATCGCCAAAGCCAGCTGGTCCGGGCCCGCCGCCTGAGGCTCGGACGCGCCCCGCACCATCAGGTCAAGATCACCCTCGGCCTCGGCGCCCAGGGCCTTCGCAATGTCTCCGATCCTGTGGCCCATGGCTCCTCCGGCAGCTTCCGCCCCAGATTTAGCCCTGAACGCCCGCCAGTTCCACCCCGGCTGCCGAAAGCGCCTCGAACAGCGCCGCGTCGCGGCCATAGACATCGCGGCGATAGTCGATCCGCCCCTTCGTGTCCGGATAGGCGGTGTAATAGACCAGATGCACCGGCAGATGCTCTTTCAGCTTCACCGTCGTCTCGCGCCCCGTCTTCAGCGCGGCCTCGAACTCGGCCTCGGCATTGTCGGACTGCCAGGACAGAAGCTCATGGGCAAGATCGAACGGGTCCGCCACCCGGATGCAGCCATGGCTGTAGTCGCGCACTTCCTTGTCGAACAGCGATTTCGACGGCGTGTCATGCAAGTAGATGTTGTTCTTGTTCGGAAACATGAACTTCACCTTCCCCAGCGCATTGCCGTCCGAGGGCGGCTGGCGCATCCCATAGGGAAAGCTGCCTCCGAAATTTACCGATCCGCGCGGTACCACGCGACCCCGTCCGTCGATGATCTGCAGATGCCCCACGGCATTTGGGTTCTGGCGAAGAAGCGGCAGGTATTCCTTGACGATGATCGACCGTGGCACCCCCCAGGAGGGGTTGATCACCATATGCTCCATCTCGTCCGAGAATTCCGGCGTCCGCTGGTCGGGCACGTTCTTCCCGATGACCACCCGGGTGTCGAAGATGGTCTTGCCGTCCTCGATGATCTTTGCGTGGAAATCCGGCAGGTTCACCCAGACGTGCTTCGCCTCGCGGTCGATGTGCATCCAGCGTTCCCGCTCCATCGCCACGATCACCGATTTCAGCCGTTCCTCCGGCCCGATATTGATCTCGGCGACTGTTCCCTCGCCCGCCGTGCCATCCGGGGTGAGTCCATGATTCAGCTGGAACGCCGTGACCGCGGCCTGCACGCTGCGGTCGTAGCTTGCCACTGCCGTCGGCGCGAGAAAGCCCATCCGCACCAGCCGGTCGCGCAGCGCGATCACCGCAGGCCCGGTGTCGCCGGGCGCGACCTTGGTTGCAGGCACCGTCGCGCCCCAGCCCCCCGCTGCGATCTGCGCCTCAAGCGACAGCTTGGCCTTCATCAATTGCACGTACTCGACCGACTTCGGCTCCAGCCAGGCCAGTACCGCCGCCGGATCGCCCCTGGCGATGCGCGAAAGCAGAATTTGCGGCTCGATCACGTTGATCTCGCGCAGGATGCCGCTGTCCACATCCTTCGGGGTCAGCGCGCCCGAGGTCAGGTCATGCGCCCAGGCCAGATAGGCCTGAGTCATCTCCACCTCCACCCGGCCACGGTCGCCCTCGGTCTCGGCCGCCTGCAGGGCGCGCACCAGCTTTGCCGCGTCGTAGCGCGCGACGGGAAGGCCATGATCCTTCGCGGTAGAGATCGCCGACAGAAGTGCGGCGCGACGGGCCACGTCATCGGCGCCGGTCCAGAGCGTGTCGTATCCTGTCGTGCGATACCATTCCGCGATCGCCGGGTTGGATGAGGCCGTCGCAGCCAGCGATTGCGTGAAGGCAGTCGTCTGCGCGGCAACCGCCGGCGCGAAGTTCGGAGCCAGGACAAGGGACAACGACAGAAGGGCCGAACGGCAGGTCAGATTACGCAACACAGGGAAAGTCATTCAGCCCTCGATCTCAATAGCTTGAACCAGTCCAGACATCTTTTCGCACATCTGCAACCCCTGTCCATTCACAAAGCCGAATCTATCGAATCTGGCGATTAACTGTGTCCCCTGCGGCAACAGTCGTCCGCGAAACCGATGCAGACAGACCACACTGGACGTATTTCCGCGGCCTTCAGCAAAAATTTGCCGATTCAGGTTGTGCTTCCCGCCAGGTGGACAATCGGCGCTTGGGCTTCGATTCGACTTGTGCAATAAGGTGGCTGCACTTGGGGAAGAAGTTGCACAAACGCTGCGAAACGGCAGTCGAAGACAGCACGGGGACAGACGTTAGAATGACGGACCTACAGCTTAACAGCGTCTCAAGGCGCGGACTTCTTGGTGTCTTCGCGGCGACGGCACTGGTGGCGGCACCGACCTACACGAATGCGTTCGGGCTTCTCAAAGGCGCAGGCGACATTCGCAGGATCAGGATGTACTCGGGCCGGACCGGCGAGAGCATGGACACGATCTACTGGATCGAGGGTGAGTACATCCCGGAAGTCGTCAAGGAGATCAACCACTTCATGCGCGACTGGCGGACCGACGATGTGGTCGGCATGGACCCGCGCAATTTTGACATCATGGCGGCCGCACATCGCCTGATGGACGTGAACGAACCCTACATGCTGCTGTCCGGCTACCGCTCGCCGAAGACCAATGCGATGCTGCGGTCGCATTCGAAGGGCGTGGCCAAGAACTCGCTGCACATGAAGGGCCAGGCGGCCGATCTTCGCCTGCAGTCGCGCTCGGTCGGTCAGATGGCCAAGGCGGCAGCGGCTTGCTCGGCCGGCGGCGTCGGCAAGTACTCGCGCTCGAACTTCGTCCACATGGATTGCGGCCCGGTGCGCAGCTGGGGCGGCTGAAGCGACCGATCTTCCTGAAACGGGGCGCCTTCGGGCGCCTTTTTCATTTGCATTTGACCGAACCGCTCGTCGATGACTTCGTCACTCCTCGTGCGCTCCGACGAGAAGACGAAGTCGCACGAGGAGGCTTCAGTCCTCCGCGCCGCCTCCTGCCACGCGCGCGATCTCGCGCCCGCGATAGCCCATGGCCACCACGAACTTTTCCGAACTGTCTGCCCGGCTCGCCGGCGGTTTCACGTTCGCGACCTTGCGGAAGTTCTTCTTCAGCATGGTCTGCATCTCATGCTCGGCCCCCCCGGCGAGAACCTTGGCAACAAAGCTCCCGCCATCCTCCAGCACGTCGAAGGCAAAGGCCAAAGCCGCCTCGACCAGCGCCACGATGCGCAAATGGTCCGTTCCCTTGTGCCCGCTTGCCGCCGCCGCCATGTCCGACATCACCACATCGGCCCGGCCCCCAAGCCAGCCTTTCACCTTCTCGTCCGCATCATCAGCCAGAAAATCCAGCTGGTGAATTTCCGCCCCCGAGATTGCCTCGACCTCCTGCAGATCGACCCCCAGCACCGTGCCGACCGGCTTCTTCGGGTTCTGCCCCAGCGCATTCACCCGCACCACGGCGACCTGGCACCAGCCGCCAGGTGCGCAGCCCAGATCGACCACCCGCGCCCCCGGCTTCAGGAAGCCATACTTGTCATCCAGTTCCAGAATCTTGTAGGCCGCCCGGCCCCGATAACCCTCTTTCTTCGCCCTCTGCACGTAAGGATCGTTCAGCTGCCGCTCCAGCCACAGCGTCGAGGACAGCTTCCGCCCCTTGGCGGTCTTCACTCTGACCCGCAGCTCGCGCTGCCCGCGCCCCGAGTTCGGTTTTTCCGTCATGTGTAGGGCCCGTCCGCCAAAACGCCATCCGCGCTCATCTGCGCGTAGAGAAGCCCCTCCCTAAGGCCACGGTCGGCGACCGACAAGCGGTCTGTCGGCCAGATCCGCATCAGCGCCTGCAGGATCGCCGCCCCCGACATGATCAAGGCATGGCGGTCGCGCCCGATCCGGGGGTCGGTCCGCCGCCCCTCCGGCCCCAGCGCCAGATATTCCCGGATCACCAGGTCGATCTGGTCGGAGGTCATCTGAAGCCCGTCCACCTTGGTCCGGTCATAGCGCTTGAGGTTCAGGAACGACGCCGCCACCGTCGTCACCGTGCCGGAGGTGCCGATGATCTGGAACCCCTCGCGCGGGTTTTCCGCGTTGTAAGGGCTGAAGCTCGCGAGGTTTTCCTCGAAGAACCAGCTCATCAGCGCGAAGCGCGCCGCGTCATCGTCGACGTCAATGAACTGGTCCTTCAGCGTCGCCACGCCCAGGGGCACCGAAATCCAGTCCACCACCCGCGCCACGTCGCCCTCGCCCTGCGCATCGAACCCCATGTGCAGCCGCATGATCGCGCGCGGCCGGTCGGGAGGTGCCACGGCCGAGAGGTCGATCCAGACAAGTTCCGTCGAGCCGCCGCCGATATCCACCACCAGAAGCTGCTCGGTCGACGGGTTGACCAGGGGCGCGCAGGAAATCACCGCCAGCCGCGCCTCTTCTTCCGGGGCGATGATTTCCAGCGCCAGCCCGGTCTCGCGCCGGACCTGCCGGATGAAGTCCTTCGCGTTGCGCGCGCGGCGGCAGGCTTCCGTCGCCACCAGCCGCATCCGCCGGACGCCATGCTTCTCGATCTTGCGCTCGCAGATCCGCAAGGCCTGGATCGTCCGCCCCATCGACGACCGGCTGAGCCTGCCGGACGCCTCCAGCCCGGCGCCAAGCTGCACCGATTTCGAGAAGCTGTCGATGATCGAGAACTGACTGCCCATCGGCTGGGCAATCAGCATCCGGCAACTGTTCGTGCCCAGATCCAGCGCCGCATAAAGCGGTGCCGGCCCCGGGCCGGGTAGGGCTGACGGCTCATCCACGCGGGAAACGGCTTTCGGCGTCTCGACCTGCGCGTCTGTCGCGTCCGCCCTACGGGGACGCACGGGCGTCATGACCGCCCTCCATCTGTGGTTGCCCGAAAACGTAGTAGCCTTCGCCCCCCCGCGCAAGCGCACTTCGCCACCCGCCAGGCCTACCCCCGGCAAGCCACATGTTTTGCATGAAGATTTTTCCGAACCCGCCCCATCGCTCCTGCTCCTGGGCCATGCTATGTGCCGACCGCGATTGCATGGGTCGCAAGCGACCTCCGCCATGTCGAAAACCGACACTGCCTGTCGGGATCGCACGACTATCAATCGGGGCAACAGAAACGGGGGAATCAGACGCATCATGGCCGAAGTCACTGTCGTCTACTGGCGCGACATCCCGGCCCAGGTCATCGTCGGCAAGGGCCGGCGCGGATCGAAGGTCCAGCTCTCGGAACGCTTTGAACAGGCCATCGACCGCTGCGCCATGAAGGTCGGCGCGCGCGACACCGACAGCTATCTTGCCGAATGGCGCAAGGCGGTGATCGGAGAGATCGAGGGCGAGCCCGACACCATCGCCGCCACGGAAGCCGCCCGCCTGGAAGCCGAATTCGACACCGCCGCCCTGAAGCGGCTCATCGACGCCGAAGGCTGGGCCAAGGCCTGAAGCCGCAATGACCCTGCCACCGTCCCTCAAGGAGACCGTCATGGCTCTGTTCAATTTCCGCCGCAAGGAAGCAGCTCCCGCCCCCACCACCGGCTCGCTTGAGGGCTTCCTCAAGGGCTACTCCATCGAGGTCATGCCCCGCACCGCGGAAAAGGTGGAAGATTTCCGTGCCATCCTGCCGAAGGGCACCCGTGTCTACATCGCCCATATCGAGGGCACACCGATCGAGGACATGGTCGCCACCGCCCGCCGCATCAACGGCGAAGGCTTTGACGTGATGCCGCATTTCCCGGCCCGCATCATCCCCGACAAGGCCACCCTTGCCGACTGGATCGCCCGCTACCAGGGCGAGGCGAACGTGACGCAGGCGCTTCTGCTCGGCGGTGGCGTCAACACCCCCGCGGGCGATTTCGACTCCTCGATGCAAATGATGGAAACCGGCCTCTTTGACGGGTTCAAGCGCCTGCACGTCGCGGGCCACCCCGAAGGCAACAAGGACATCGACAAGGACGGCGGCGACGCCATCGTCCTCAAGGCTCTGAAATGGAAGCAGGCCTTCGCCGACCGCTCCGACGCCGAGATGGCCATCGCCACCCAGTTCTGCTTCGAGGCGCAGCCCGTCATCGACTGGGCCAACCGTCTGTCCGCCGAAGGCATCAAGCTGCCGATCCACATCGGCATCGCGGGCCCGGCCAAGTTGCAGACCCTGATCAAATTCGCCATCGCTTGCGGCGTCGGCCCCTCCTTGCGCGTCCTGCAAAAGCGCGCGATGGACGTGACCAAGCTTCTTTTGCCCTACGAGCCGACCGAAGTGCTGGAAGGCCTCGCCGCCCACAAGGCCGCGACCCCCGGCTTCGGCATCGAGCAGGTCCACTTCTTCCCCCTCGGCGGCATCAAGACCAATGCCCAGTGGGTTACCGAGAACGGTGGCGCCTCGGGCGTTCCGGCCAGCGCAACCGCCTAAGAGAAAGCTTCAAGAATGACTCGCACTGTCGTTGAATCCAAAACAAAAACCGTCATCATCGGCTTTGACGAGCCCTTCGCCGTCATCGGCGAACGCATCAACCCCACCGGCCGCAAGAAGCTTGCCGCCGAGATGGAAGCGGGCAATTTCGACACCGTCATCAAGGACGCGCTGGAGCAGGTGGCCTGCGGGGCGACCATTCTGGATGTGAACTCGGGTGCCGTCTTCACCAACAAGATGGCGGTCGATCCGCGCTATGCCGACAACAACTTCGTCGAACCGCCCTTGATGAAGCAACT